>NZ_CAUVXG010000043.1:5946-26197 GCF_963555885.1 Protofrankia sp. Cr2 | reverse complement strand
AACTTCCAGCGCCGACCACTTAGACCGGCGGCGGCGCGCTCATGATCTGCAGCGCGCCGCCGCCGGCCTGCCCATCGGGACGATCTTTCGAGGTTTGTGAGATCAAAAACGTTAATTGGATCATACAAAGCTCGAAAAATCATCTTCGAGCGGACGAGCGGTCAGTCGATGGACTCCGCGGTGACCCGACCGGACTTCACCGCATCGACGAGCGCGGCATGGTCACGCTCGTTCTGGTCGGCGTACGCCTCGGCGAAGGCTGCCAGCGCCCGGTCGAAGACGTCGCTGCGGCCGAGGTAGGAGGCGATGGCGATCCGGTCCCCCGAGCGGGCGTGGGCGCGGGCCAGCGTCGCCCCGCACAGTTCCGCGAACGACCGCATGCCGTCCGGCGGCATCTCGTCGACCGGCACGATGCCCTTCCAGTCATACAGTTGACGGACGTAGAAGTACCGTGTCTGGCCGTCGAGCCCGGTCCCCTGGTGCCAACCGAGGTAGATGTCGCTGGCCGCCTGCATGAGCCGTTGGCCGGAGACCACGCGTTCCCCCTGGTTGACGTACTCACTCGCCGGCAGGTAATCGGCGAGCACTGACGTTTCGGCTTCTTTCACCTGGAGGAACAGCGGGTCCTGGTCGTCCCGGCCGAGCATGAGGACAATCCAGCAACGGGTACCGACGCTGCCGACCCCGACGACCTTCCGGGCGACGTCAACCAGCCGGTACTGGTCGAGCAGGACGCGGCGGTCCGCCTGTAGTGATTCCCGGTACTCGTCGATCACCCGGTTGAGCTGCTCGGCGAGGACATCGCCCTGCACGCCGGGGAGCAACTCCATGATCGGAACGAGCAGCGGCGGGTCCGAGGCGATCCGGCGCTCGCCGTCGACGAGTACGGTGAGCTTGTTGAACGCCCGCAGGCTGTCCCGGGTACGCGCGCTGCTCACCGTACGCTCGACCCGCCGGCGCCGGGACCTGGTGAGCCGGTCCCGAAATTCGGACTCGAGCTGTTCGACATCGACCCTGGCGTACCAGACCGCGAGGTTGGTCATCTCGGCGAACCGACGCATCCACTCCCGGTAGAAACGCACCATGGTCGTGACCACCGACCGCCTTTCGGCAGCGGTGAAACCATTGTGCCGGCCCGCGATGACGAAACTCGCCGCCAGCCGTTTGACGTCCCACTCCCATGGGCCCGGCAGGGTTTCGTCAAAATCGTTGATATCGAACGTCAGGCGCCGCTCGGGTGAGGCGAGCAGACGGAAATTCACCAGATGGGCGTCACCGCACAGCTGGGCGGTGATCCCGGTCCGTGGTGTCCTGGACAGGTCACCAGCCATGATCGCCGCTGCACCCCGGAAGAACCGGAACGGCGACTCCATCATCCGCCCGTACCGGATCGGCACCAGTTCGGGCACCCGGCTGGCCGACTGCTCCTCGATCACCTCCACCGGGTCGGGTCGCCGTGACGACGGGGAGAACTCGCCATGGCTGGAGCGCGGAGCCGTGGCCCGCGCCGCCTTTCCACGCTCGGCCCGCTCATACGGGGTCGCAACACGCCGGCCGAGACGCGGCGTGCGCTGACCGTTCGCGGATCTGACCGGTGCTGTCGTCGTACTCATCGCAGTCCTCCCACGGGATGTCGGTCGCGGACGGAACGTGCCCCCGTGCCCGCATGAGCAACCCATCGCGGCGCTGGATGTGCACCGCTGGACGTGGACCTGCTTCGCCGACCCTCGGCAGCGATCATGACTGCTGCCGGAGGAGGGACACCGCCTCCGCCAGATCGGCTGGATCGGGACTGGTGAACGTCATCCACCGACCGTCCGCGGGATGAGCGAAGGACAGCTGCGCGGCATGCAGCCATTGGCGAGTCAGCCCGAGCCTGCCGGCGAGAACCGGGTCGGCACCATAGGCGAGATCACCGACGCAGGGATGCCGCAACGCCGACATGTGCACCCGGATCTGGTGGGTCCGGCCGGTCTCCAGCCGCACCGACAGCAGGGACGCGGCCCGGAACGCCTCTTCGGTGTCATAGTGGGTAACGCTTTGCTTACCATCCGCAACTACAGCGAACAAGCCTGATTTGCGCGGATGGCGGTCGATCGGTGCGTCGACCGTTCCCCTGGATGGATCCGGATGCCCCTGCACCAGAGCACGGTAGATCTTTTCGACCTCACGCTCGCGGAAAGCACGCTTCAACACAGTGTAGGCGTGCTCACTCTTCGCAACAACCATGATTCCCGTTGTGCCGACATCAAGGCGGTGGACCACGCCCTGGCGTTCGGAGGCACCGCTGGTCGCGATGCGGTAGCCGGCCGCAGCGAGTCCGCCGATCACGGTCGGTCCGCTGAAGCCGGGAGCGGGGTGGGCGGCCACGCCCACCGGTTTGCCCACGACCACGATGTCACCATCATCGTGGATCACCTCCAGGCCGGGCACCGGGGTCGCCTCCACCTGGGCCGGCGGCGGCGGTGCCGGCAGCTCGATGTCGAGCCACGCGCCGCCGGTCACCCGATCGGACCGGCCCCGCACCATGCCGTCGACACTGGCGTAGCCGTCATCCACGAGCGCTGCGGCGGCCGTTCGGGACAACCCGAACATCCGGGCGATCGCGGCGTCCAGGCGCAGGCCGTCCAGCCCGTCGGGAACCGGCAGCGTGCGTCTGTCCCCTCCGCTCACTGCTGATCCCCCTGCTGATCCCACTACTGGTCACCCACTACTGGTCATTCACTGCTGGTCATTCACTGCTGGTCACCGTCACCGGTCATGCTCACCGGGCACCTTCGCCGGTGTCCGTCGTACGCTGCCCATCCAGGCCGATACCGCGTGCCCCCAGGATGACCGCGAGGATGCCGCCGATCACGATCGCCGAGTCCGCGACGTTGAAAACCGGCCAGTGATGCAGGTGGATCCAGTCGACGACATGCCCGCGCAACGGAGCGGGCGCGCGAAAGATCCGGTCGGTGAGGTTACCGAGCGCACCACCGAGCAGCAGCCCGAGGACGACCGCCCACGGTGTGGACTTCAAGGTCCGAGCAGTCCGCGCGATCACCACGACAACCGCGACGGCCACCAGACTGAACAACACAGTCGCGCCGTTGGCGAGGCTGAACGCGGCACCGGGATTGCGAGTGAGCCGGAGGTCGAGCACGCCCGGAACCAGATCGATCGGGGCCCGGTCAGACAGGTGCGCCACCACAAGAATCTTCGTGATCGCGTCGACGGTGACGATCGCGAAACCGGCACCGAGCAGCGTGGCCACCGCCTTACGCGACCGAACAGCAGCTAGTGGCGCCCCGGGCCGCCCACCCGCCGCATCGGTAGTCCCATCCCCGTCCGTGGACGACGTCTCCTGCACCCGGCCCACTCTACGGCCACGGCAGACCGTGACCGTCCGTCACGGCCATACCTGATCCACGCCTGATCCGCACCTACCTCACCGATCCGCCGAAATCCGGCCCAGTATGCTGTCCGCAGCCGAATGCCTACGCGGGTGACATGTACGGGCTACGGCCGGTGTCATCAACTCAGCGTAACGGTTTTAACGGAGCGCGCCTGTGAGCATGTTCTTCCTCAGCTACGCCCATACTGACGGCGTGGGGGGCTGGGTGCGCGACTTCTACCTCGATCTCTGTGACGAGCTCACCCGGAAAACGACCCTGGACCCCAGCGTCATCGGCTTTCAGGACGTGGACATGCGATCCGGTACTCGCTGGGCGGACACGCTCGCCGACGAACTCGCCCACTGCCAGGCATTCGTGCCACTGTACTCGCCACGCTACTTCAGCAGCGAGTTCTGCGGCCGGGAGTGGCAGGCGTTCTCCGACCGGCTGGACGCGGCGAAGGCCGTAAACGGCAAGGCCCCACCGCTGATCTTCCCCCTTCTCTGGGAACCACCGATTCTCTGGGAACCACCGAGCGTCCTGCGGTTACCCGAGGTCGCGGGTGCAGTCCAATACCGCGAGTTCACCGAGTACGGCATCGAGTACAAGAAACTCGGCCTCATGAAGATCGTGAAGAACAAGAAAGACCCTTCCCTGGCGCTCGGCTACGACCAGATACTGAGCGCAATCGTCCTGGAGATAAAAAAGAACACAGACGAGTACACGCTGGCCCCGGCAGCCCCGCCACCAGAACTGGAGACAACGAGGAACGCCTTCGCGAAGATGCCGGCCTCACCGAGCGCACCGGGTGGTACAGCGAATCCCGACAACGCGACCGGACCTCACCATGTACATTTCATCGTCGCAGCGGGCACCGCCACCGAAATGGCCCGGAAATCCGACCCCGCCTCCTACTACGGAACCCGTCCAACGGACTGGTCACCCTTCATTCCGCACGACGCCGAACCGCTCGTCCGCACCGCCGCCGCCGTTGCAATCGATCAGAAGATGACGCCCTACCCGGAAAAACTGGATGGCCGGCTCGTTGAACGTCTTGATGATGCGGATCGGGACAATGAACTGGTGGTTTTGCTGGTCGACCCGCGCGCCACGGCTCTACCGGAAAACGCGGGAGCCCTCCACACCTATGACAGCCGTTTCGACCCCAACAGTGCGATCATGATTACCTGGAACGTCACCGACACGCAGGCGGCCGTCGGCGTCCCCGAACCGGAGACGGTCTTTCCCAAGAAGACCAAAAGACCGGACCAGAGCTTCCACGCCAGGATACACAGTCCGGAGGAGTTTCGCCGCATTCTGGTAGAGGTCCTCGTCTACCTGCAGAAGCTGCTGTTGGGCGAGACCGATTCGAGCCGCACGGCGCCGACCGATCAATACGTCCCACGACCACAGCTCAACGGCTCTATGGTGGGCTCATGACCGCCGATCGCCAGCCAGGTGTGATCGTTACATTCTACTCGTACAAGGGTGGGTCCGGCCGGACGATGGCGCTGGCGAACATCGCCTGGATCCTTGCGAGCAACGGCTGCAGAGTACTCGTCGTCGACTGGGATCTTGAGGCCCCCGGCCTGCACAGATACTTCCATCCGTTCCTCGTCGACCCCGAGCTGGCTGGCTCTACGGGTGTGATGGACATGGTGTGGGACTATGCGTTGGCCACTCTTGACACGCACGGCGACCAGACCGCCGGCTGGCACGAGCCCTACGCCGATGTGCTCAACCACACCGTTTCGCTGCGATGGGACTTCGAACGCGGCGGTGTCCTCTCACTCCTGCCGGCGGGACGCCAGGACGACGCGTACGGCGCCAAGGTCAATTCCTTCGACTGGGCCGACTTCTACGACAAGCGCGGCGGCGGCGCATTTGTCGAGGCAATGAAGAAAAGCATGGCCGCCCAGTTCGACTATGTCCTCATCGACAGTCGGACCGGTCTCAGCGACACCGCCGGCATCTGCACGGTCCAGCTACCCGATATTCTTGTCGCCTGCTTTACGTTCAGCACGCAGAGTATCACCGGAACAGCGGCTGTGGCGGCGTCCGTACGGCGGCAGCGCGGTGAGCGAGATATCACCGTCTGGCCGGTCCCGATGCGCGTCGAGGACAGTGAAAGAGCGAAGCTGGAGGCAAGCCGGGATCTGGCACGAATCCACCTCGATTACCTCTTGAAGAGCCTTGACGGAAACGCGCGTGACCACTACTGGGGAGAAGTTGAGGTCCCATATACGCCTTTCTACGCGTATGAGGAGTGGCTCGCCACGATCGGCGACCGCCCCAACAGCAGGGGCACAATTCTTGCGGCCAGCGAGCGGCTCGTCGGTTACCTTACCAAGCAAAAAATCACACGGCAGGTCCCGCTGGATGAAACCGAGCGTCGTAAGCTCCTCCTGCAGTTCGAACGTAAGATTCGGACGATACCGGAGGAGTTCACGGCAGACTTTTTCATAAGCTATGCGGAAAAGGACAGAGACTGGGCGGAATGGGTGGCCTTTCAGCTCGAGGACGCGGGCTATCGAGTTCTTATCCAAACCTGGGATCTCATTCCCGGAAGCAACTGGATGATAGCCCTCGACCACGCTTTCCGCTCGTCACGTCGCATCTTGGCCATCGTTTCCCGGGCATACCTCGCATCCCCATACGGGCAAGCTGAATCGCAGGCCATCCTACGCTCCGATCCAAGCGGGGCCACACGTCGGATCATCCCGGTCCGGGTGGAGGACATACCCCTTCCGGGCCTGCTGAGCACGATTGTCGGATTAGACCTGTGGGGACTTGATGAAGCCACCGCCCGAGAAAAGCTGCTGGCCAACATCGGCGCAACGGACACAGGGCGGGCGAAGCCCGCTGTACCTCCTTCCTTCCCCTCTCCCAGCCGGAGAAAGTCGGGCTCCGAACCCTCCGGACGAGGCCGTCAGATGCCGGCGCCCTTCCCCAGTGGACCGCGGGAGGAGTAGCGGCGGTCGGGTCACGACAGGCATGACCCACCGGACCGGCCACCCCCGTCCCGGGCGGGCCACTCACCTGGAAGCAGCGGGTACTAAGTGCGACCGGCAATAGGGGAACTCAGTAACTGGACTCCCACATCACCACTGACCTGCGGCGATACCATTCTTCTAGTCCAGTAGCAGATTTTTCCATTAGTACGGTGTTCATTCAGGGGCTGGCATGAGGTGGATTGATGCAGTCCACTGAATATAGAAAACGGCTTTCATCCGAGCGGTTCGAGGATCCGACCGATCAGGGCCTCCAGGGCCGCGTCGTCACCTACCAGGCTCCGGGCCGAGGCGCGGTTGTTCTCGTCCCGGCTCACCTGGTCCCAGCGCAGGCGCCACCCGGCCGCGGCTGCGAGTTGACGGAAGAAGGCACGCTGTGCACGGCCGTTGCCCTCTCGGAAAGGGTGCAACGCATTCACCTCGCCGAGATATCTCGCAACGCACTCGACCATCCGGCCGTGTGATAAGCCGACAAGATATGCGTCCGCGACCAGTCTGGCGAAGACGTCGTCCGCGGCGTCCGCGACGAACCGCCAGTGCGCAAAGAGAATGGGCCGTCCGATGTCGACCACGCGAATCTCGCCGGCCCACGGATAGACGTCGCTGAACAGGACGCGGTGGAACTGCCGAAGATGGTCGAAATCGTAAAGCCCCGGCAATATTGCACAACGCAGCTCCACATCGCGTATGGCGACGATTTCCGCTTCGACCACGGCGAGTTCGTCCGCGTCCCGGATATCGAGAAGATTACGCAGGCAGGGAGAACCTGGCCAACAGTACGGGTCAGCGTCGTCCACGGCGCGACGCAATCAACGCCGCCACCGCATCATCGGCCGACCGCCGGCCGTTGGCCACCTCGACTAGTTCAGCCAGCACATCCCCGGGGAGTTCCACACCCTCCAGCCGGGTGCTGGCCACGACGTCGACCACCGCGTCCGCCACGGTCATGTGATGGCGCCCGTAGTACTCCCGCATCAACTCGGGGCAAATCGATCGGCTGGAACGCGCCGACTCGTCCAACCCGGCGCGGGTCTGACGCCAGGGGAGGTCGGCGTGCGTCAGCTCGGACAGTTCACGAGCAGCGAAACCGCCGTACCGCTCAACCACCCAGGAAACCGTCTCCGCGGCCTGACCAATAACCCGACCTGCGCTGCCGGACGGCCAGGAACTCACCAGATACTGCCGACGATGCTGATCGTACAGATGACGCACGACCGGGCCCTGCCGCCACGCCTCGATACCATCCGGGAAAAGTGGGTGCCCGTAGCGGACCAGATGCCATGCCTGAGCGTAGTACACCAGCTTCTGGAGCTTCATCGGCGACATCGGCCCGGCGCGGTTCAGAAAATCGGCGGCAATGTCATCGACCCCGACATCACCGATTCCCTCAACACTGACGAGATGCGTGACAGCCAACGCACACCTCCGTTGCATCCAGCCGGTGTTTTGTCGGACAGGAATCTTGTCACATGATACCTGGTCCAGGACGACTGCGACAGATCCGTCGCAGTCACGTCCACCACGGACGGCAGAACCGCCGGCCTTAGAGCGCCCACCGAAGCAGAGTTCCAACGAGCCCGTGGCCGTGCCCCGATGGCCTGGCCGCCGCGGCCAAGCGGCGGGTTACCCACGTCGGCGGACAGAACGGAACATAATCGTCACTACGATCGGGACGACGTGGTCGGGGACGATGGCTGGGGACGGACGATGGCTGGGGACGATGGTGGGGGACGAGTGAGCAGCAAGTGAGCAGCGTGGCGAACGCCTTCGGTGCCCTGTGGGGCATCGTGCAGGCAACGGCGGACCAGTGGTGGCGGCTGGCGTCCGGGCGGACGCTGCAGTGGATCGGGGTGGTCCTGGGCGTCTGCGTGGCGCTCAGCGTCGCCGGGCATGTGGACCGCTGGATCGAGCGCGGACGGTTCCACATCACGCTGCGACTCAACGGCTACCGCAGTCACGGCGAGTATGTGGGCGGTCCCGAGTGGCGGGCCAGGCGGCGGCGGTGGCTCGCCGAAACCGGCAAGCGTCCCTGCCACATCTGCGGGAAGCCGTGGCGGGACGGACCATCCGGCGTCGGCTACCACGCACACCACGTCGACTACTTCCGGGCCGGCTCGGGTCACGAGTCCAACCGTGATCTGGTCCCCATCTGCCACCACTGCCACACCCGCGTCCACAAGGTCGACCGTTACCGGGGACCGCTGGGAACCCGCGCGCTGGGGGTGTCACTGCGTCGCTGTACCGGTCTGGTCCGCGCCGTCTACTGGCCGGTACGACTGCTGCGCGGCGGCTCCGCGAGCACCTACGTGCCCGCGCCCCGCCGACCGACGCGCCGGCCGTCACGGCGACCGGTCCGCCAGCCACGGCGTCAGGCGGTCCCCCACCCGCAGGCACCAGGCTCGGGCGACGCCCACCACGACACAGACCACCACGACACAGGCCGTCACGCAGACCACCACAGCGAGGAACACACCGATCATCACCATCGGCCGACGAGTGCCGACAGGTGACGGCGGGACCCGCGCCGTCCACTACGCTGGTTGCAGCGGACGGCGACGACGGGACGAGTAGCGGCGGGCGCAGCCAGGGACAACCGGTGACGGGCGTCCAGCGAACCGGGGACGGTGGAAGCCCGGCGGCCAGCGCGTCGTGAAGATCACCCCCGAGCTGCCGGAAGAACAGGGCACCCCCGCCCCCAGTAGATCCGGTACCGCGCGCGACGAGTGGTCGCCCAGGCCGCCGCACACCGGCGTCCCGGGAGGCAAGGAGGGTGGTACCGCGGTACCACCGCGCCCC
The DNA here is from genome assembly GCF_963555885.1 of Protofrankia sp. Cr2. Lineage (NCBI taxonomy): Bacteria > Bacillati > Actinomycetota > Actinomycetes > Frankiales > Frankiaceae > Protofrankia > Protofrankia sp. Cr2. The sequence continues at coordinate 17,013 of NZ_CAUVXG010000043.1, read as the reverse complement.
GGCGAGATGCCGGGTACCGCGGGGTGTCGTCCCTCCGTTGGAGCCTGATCCCCGACGGAGACATGCCATGCCTGCCCACGAAACGCCCCGCCGCGAAACGCCCGGCCACACGACACCGGACCACAGGGCGCCAAGCGACGCGACGCCCGCCTTCCCGCCGCTGCCGACCCAGGTCGACCTGCCCGCCCTCGAACGCGAGGTCCTCGAGCGCTGGACGGACCTGAAGGTCTTCCAGCGCTCGCTGGACGCGACCGCGGACGGGCCACAATGGATCTTCTATGAAGGTCCGCCGACCGCCAACGGCAAGCCCGGCACCCACCATGTCGAAGCCCGGGTCTTCAAGGACCTGTTCCCCCGGTACCGCACGATGCGGGGCTTCCACGTCCCGCGCCGCGCCGGCTGGGACTGCCACGGCCTACCCGTGGAGCTCGCCGTGGAAAAGGAACTGGGTTTCACCAGTAAGAGTGACATCGAGGCATTCGGTATCGCCGCGTTCAACGCCCGCTGCCGCGAGTCGGTGCTGCGCCATGTCGCGGACTTCTCCCGGATGACCGAGCGCATGGGCTACTGGTGTGATCTGGACAACGCCTACCGCACCATGGACACCCCCTACATCGAGAGCGTCTGGTGGTCCCTGAAGAAGATCTTTGACAAGGGGCTGCTTGTCGAGGACCATCGCGTCACCCCCTACTGCCCGCGGGACGAGACACCCCTGTCCGACCACGAGGTCTCCCAGGGCTACGCCGACGTGGTCGACCCCTCGGTCTACGTCCGTTTCCCGGTGACCTCCGGCCCGCTCGGCGAGGCAGGTGTCAGCCTGCTCGTCTGGACGACGACCCCGTGGACGCTGGTGTCCAACACCGCGGTTGCCGTACATCCCGACGTCACCTATGTGGTCGCCCGGACCGCGGCCGGCGGACGTGCCGACGAGCTGGTGCTGGTGGCCGAGCCGCTGCTCGGTTCGGCGGTGGGGCCGGACGCCGAGGTCGTCCAGACCGTGCGGGGAGCCGACATCGCCGGCATGACCTATGCCCGGCCGTTCGAGCTGCTGCCGCTGGCAGATTTCGGTGCCACGGCCGCGCATTCGGTGGTGCTCGCCGACTACGTCACCACCACCGACGGTACCGGCCTGGTCCACCAGGCCCCGGCCTTCGGCGCGGAGGACCTCGCGGTCGCCCGCAAGTACGGCCTGCCCGTGGTCAACCCGGTGGGTCGTGACGGCCGGTTCGTCGCCGGCACGCCGCTGGTCGGCGGGGTGTTCTTCAAGGACGCGGACGCGGCCCTCGTCGACGACCTGCGTGCGCGCGGAGTGCTGTGGCGGGCGCAGGACTACACCCACAGCTACCCACACTGCTGGCGCTGCCACACACCGTTGATCTACTACCCGCTGCCGTCCTGGTACATCCGGACGACCGCGATCGCCGACCGGCTGCTGGCCGAGAACGAACGCACCGACTGGCACCCGGAAAGGATCAAGAATGGGCGGTTCGGCGAGTGGCTGCGCGGCAATGTCGACTGGGCGCTGTCGCGCAACCGCTACTGGGGCACGCCACTGCCGATCTGGCGCTGCACGGCCGACCCGGCCCACCTGACCTGCGTCGGATCGCTGCTGGAGCTGTCGTCCCTGACCGGGCGTGACCTGTCCGCACTCGACCCGCACCGGCCGTTCGTCGACGACGTGACGATCGCCTGCCCGACCTGTGCGGCCATTGCCAGACGCGTTCCGGAAGTGATCGACGTCTGGTACGACAGCGGAGCGATGCCGTTCGCCCAGTGGGGCGCGCCACACCGCAACGGCGAACAGTTCGAGGGCCAGTACCCGGCGCAGTACATCTGCGAGGCCATCGACCAGACCCGCGGCTGGTTCTACACGCTGATGGCCGTCGGGACGCTGGTGTTCGACCGCTCCGCCTATGAGACCGTGCTGTGCCTGGGCCTGCTCCTCGACGCCGAGGGCCGCAAGATGAGCAAGCACATCGGTAATGTGCTGGACCCGTTCGAGCTGTTCGACCGGCACGGCGCGGACGCGGTGCGCTGGCTGATGCTCGCGACCGGGTCGCCCTGGTCGGACCGCCGGGTCGGCCACGAGGCCCTTGAGGACATCGTCCGCAAGGTACTGCTGACCTACTGGAACACCGCATCGTTCTTCGTGCTCTATGCCAATGCCGGCGGCTGGGCACCGGGGCGCGTTGCCGCGTCCGACCCGCGCACGCGGCCCGTGCTCGACCGCTGGGCGTACTCGGAGCTGCATGCGACCATCGCGGAGGTGACCGAAGCCTTGGACGCCTTCGACTCGCTGCGGGCCGGCCGACGCCTGGCCCGGTTCATCGACGACCTGTCCAACTGGTATGTGCGGCGCTCCCGGCGGCGCTTCTGGGACGCCGATCCGGACGCCATGGAGACCCTCTACGCCTGCCTGGACGGCGTGACCCGGCTGATGGCCCCGTTCACCCCGTTCCTGACCGATGCGCTGTGGTCGAAGCTGGTGGTCGGCGTCCAACCGCAGGCCCCTGACTCGGTCCACCTGGCCGGCTGGCCGCAGGCGTCGGGTGATCTCGTGGACGCGCGGCTGGCGGCCCAGATGGACCTCGTCCGCCGGCTGGTCGAGCTCGGGCGGGCGGCCAGAGCCAGCAGCGGTGTGCGCACGCGCCAGCCGCTGGCTCGCGCGGTCGTGGCGGCGCCCGAGTTCGCCGGGCTCCCCGCGGACCTGCGCGCTCAGATCGCCGACGAACTCAACGTCACCACCGTCGAGGGCGCCACCGCCGACGTGGTCGACGTGACCGTCAAGCCGAACTTCCGGGCGCTGGGCCGCCGGTTCGGCAAGCGGACCCCACTGGTCGCGGCTGCGATCGCCACGGCCGGCCCACCCGTAGACGGCCGTCTCACCGTCGAGGTGGACGGTGAGCGGCTCGACCTCGCCGGCGATGATCTGATCATCACCGAGACGCCGCGCGAGGGATGGGCGGTGACCGCGGAGTCGGGTCTCTCCGTCGCCCTCGACCTGGAGATCACTCCCGCGCTGCAACGCGCCGGTATCGCCCGAGACGTGGTGCGGGTCCTCCAGGATGCCCGCAAGACCTCCGGCCTGGACGTCACCGACCGCGTCGATGTCCGGTGGTCGGCGGACAGGCCGGAAACGGAGCAGGCGCTGCGGGAACACGGCTCCGTCGTGGCAGCCGAGGTCCTCGCCGTGACCTTTACGCAGCACGCCGGGGCTCCAGACGCCCAGGCTCCAGACGCCCGGGATGCCGACACCGCAGGCTCAGCTCCGGCCGGTGGGGACGGGCACACCGCGCCGGATCTCGGCTTGACCTTCTGGCTGAGCCCGGCGGACCAGGCCGGCTGACCGTCGGCGCCGGGGAAACCTCATGCTCCCGCCGGTCAGGCGTTGCTAGAAGTGTCCTCAGGTGTCGCTAGAAGTCCTGGAGTCCGCTCGGGTCCCGACGGGCCGGTTCCACCATGTCGGGGCCGCGGACGCCACCGTTGTCGCTTCCCCGCGCCATCGCTCCCGCGCCCAGCGGCGGCCCGGGTGGGAAGGCCGACGTGGCAACCGGACCAGGCGCCTGGTGGGAGCCGGCTGCGATCCCGGCCGGAGCCGGCGGCGGGGGCGGTGCGCCGGTGCCGGGGTTGAGCGGTGGCCGCGGGTTGCCGCCCGGACCGACGGCCGGCTGTGTCGGCATTCCGTCGAGGTCGCGTAGCTGCATCTCCAGATAGGCGCGCAGCCGCGTGCGGTACTCGCGTTCGAATGCGCGCAGCTGCTCGACCTGGCCCTCCAACCTGCGCTTGTCGTCCTCAAGGCCACCGAGCTGCTCGGCGACGTGCGCACGGGCCTCTCCGATGATGCGGTCGGCGTCTGCACGGGCTTCCCGCCGTGCCCGGTCGGATTCGTTGCGAGCCTCCCGCAGTGCCTCGTCCGCCGTACGCTGCGCCAGGACGAGTGTGCGGGCCACCCGCTGTTCGATCTCGGCATCGAGCTGGGAGTTGCCGGTACGGGTCGCGGCCTGGGATGCCGCCGGCACCGCCGGCATCACCGCTGTCGCCGCAGCCGGCGCTGCGGTGGGACGTTCGCGGGCTGCCTGTGCGGCCGCAACCGCCTGTGCGGCCTGCGCCTGTGCCTGGGCTACCTGGCGCCGCGCCTCTTCCAGCTGCCGGCGCAGCTGCTGGTTCTCCTCGAGCATCTGGGCGGGAACACCCGGGCCGCCGCCGCCCGCGCGACGTGCCTCGTCGAGTTGTCGACGCAGGTCGGTGTTCTCGTCCAGAAGTCTGGTGAGCTCGCTCTCGACATCATCGAGGAAGGAGTCGACCTCGTCCTCGTTGTAACCGGTGCGAAACCGGGTCGGGCTGAAGACCTTGTTCTGCACGTCCTGCGGTGTCAGAGCCACGTCGCCTCCTCATGATGCGGCATCGCCGCTCCCCCGGAGAGGGCGGTCCAGCGGCAGTCTGCCGCGCGCGTTCGCCGTGTCCGCGACTTCGTCACAGGCCATCCGCGAGTCTCCGCAAGACCATGATCACAATTAAGATCAATAAAAATCCGAGGTCGAACGCGACGCTACCCACCCGCAGGAGAGGAATGAACCGCCGGACGAACCTCAACGGAGGGTCGGTGACCGTGTACACAGACTCAAAGACTAGTACCAGGACTCCGGCGGGTCTGAAGGTGTGGCTCAGCGAGAGCACAAGATCTATCACCGCACGCGCAATCAGCAGCAGCAGATAGACAAGCAGAAGCGCAGAGATCACGTCACCAAGTGCGCTGATGGCGGACTCTCCTGTGCCTGCGGGGACCGCGGTCCGGTGACAGTTGACATATGATCAAGACTGTATGATCAAGACTGATTGTAGAAGCCACCCTCGCGGATGCGCCGCTTATCGGTCTCGGTGACCTCGACGTTGTGCGGCGAGAGCAGGAACACCTTGTTGGTGACCTTCTCGATCGACCCCCGCAGGCCGAAGACCAGGCCCGCTGCGAAGTCGACCAGCCGTTTGGCATCGACGTCATCCATCTCGGTCAAATTCATGATAACCGGAGTCCCGTCGCGGAACTCCTCCCCGATCTGCCGTGCCTCGTTGTAGCTGCGCGGTTGCAAAGTGGTGATGCGGTAGGGCGACGGCTCCTCGACCGCGGGTGGTCGGCGCATCGGGACCGGACCTGTCGGCCGGAGCTGTTCGACCGGGGGACGACGCGGCATCGCAGGCGGCTCCTCACGTGCATCAATACGACGGACCGACCGCTCCGCGGGCATGGGCTCACGGGCGTCACGTCGGTCGTCGCGCCGATCGTCACGCCGATCGTCGTGACCGACGTCGTGACCGCCATCGTCGTACTCGTCTTCGAGGTAGTCTTCGTCCTCCTCGGCCAGACCGAGGTAGACCATCGCCCTGCGCGCGACACCCATGGGCGCGACTCTAAGGGACACCACGCCGTTGACCGAACAAAGCCGTCCCGATGCGAAGGTGTGTCGCGCCTTCGGCCACTGCCACCGCAAGGTCCCCAGACATGCCAGCGCTGATCACCGACGCGTCGGGGTGCTCCCGCCGAAGCATGTCCGAAACCTCACGTAACCCGGCGAAGGCCGGGCGAGCTGGCACATCACGGGGCGCAACCCCCATCACCCCGGCGAGGACGAGGCCCGGACTGCCCGCCACGAGGTCGCCAAGGGCGGGTATGTCGGCCGGCGATGCACCGCCTCGACCGACGTCGCCGCCGTGGCTGTCCAGCGACACCTGCAGGCAGACGACGATCTCACGACCGTGCGCGACCGCCGCGGTGGACAGCGCCGTCACCAACGGCGCCCGGTCGACCGATTGAACCCAATGCGCCCATCTGGTCACCGACCGCGCCTTGTTGCGCTGAAGTCGGCCGACGAAATGCCAACAGAGCGGAGACGACGGCTGGGACGACACCAGGGGCACCGGCAGCGATGACGATCGGGACGACGGGGGGTGCCCGCCGGCTCTACCCGGCCCCCCGGCCCGATCCCCCCGGACGATGTCACCCGAACCCGACCGCGACGCGGCCGAAACCTCACTGTCAAAAAAGTGCTTCGTCACATCCGCCACCTTCAGGCGGGCCTCCTGTTCGCGATTTTCCGCGAAATCGGTGACCCCCAGCCCGCACAACACCACGACATCCGCCGCCGGCCAGGTCTTGCTCACCGCGACAAGGGTGAGCTCACCGGGGGCACGGCCCGCCGCGGCCGCCGCGGCGGCGATCCGGTCATGGACCTCGGCGAGGTTGAGCCGCAGATCCTCGTGACGACCGACGGCGCCCGGCGATGGAAGCCCGCCGGCAGCGCTCACGGCCAGCTCCGCCCACGGGCCGGCGGTGATGCCACCATTGATGCCGACACCGGGCCAGGCCCGCCAGAACCGCTCACAGCGCCGTGCCGGGCGCTCCCAGAGCGACCGGCACGAGGGACGCGGCGTCGCGGAGCCGGAGCACGCACCTCGCCGCATCGCTCCCCATCCATCGCTGCGCGATGCACGGGGTACCCCGGCTCCGTCGGTCGACACCCAACACCTCCGGTGCCTCCCTCCGCCGCCTCGCGATCCACGCACCCCAACCCCGCTCCTTCATCCACACCCCTATTGCCGGGCGCTCTTACTTGAGAAAGTCGGGAACATCGAGCTCGTCGTCATCCTCGGCGATCGGCCGCACCGGCCGCCGCGGCGCTGGATAGCTCGGCCGATGGCCCTCCCGCGGCTCCCGATAGGGCGGGTAGCCCTGATCAACACCGGACTCGACGCCGTCGCGTCGAGACGACGAACCGTCGTGGCCGTAATCCCGGTCGTCGGACACGTCCGCCACATGCCCGGGAGCCGACGTCCGCGGCTGACCCGGTTGGGACGGGGCGAACGTCGGCGGGGGGTTGTAGGTGGGCGGCGAGGAATAGGTCGGCTGCGGGTTCGGCGAGGACGCGGGCTGCGGTGTGTGCGCCGGTTGCGGTGCCGCGGCAACCGGTCGGGGTTGCGGCGTCGACGGGGCGAAAATCGGCGGCGACCCGACCGTCGTCGGCGAGGTGGACGGCGTCGTCGGGGACGAGGGGGAGCTCGTGCCCGGCGTGATGGCAGGCGCTCCGGACGCTCCGGCGGTACCCGCACCAGCGACCCCGGGTGCGGCCGGCTGGCCGTTACCGGGCCGGCGGGTGCTCGCCAGACCGCGAGTCCGACGGTCCTGGACGGTGTCGAAGCCCGCGGCGATGACCGTGACCCGGACCTCGTCGCCGAGGGCATCGTCGATCACCGCACCGAAGATGATGTTCGCTTCGGGATGGGCGGCGTCCGCGACCAACTCGGCCGCGGCGTTGATCTCGAACAGACCGAGATCGGAACCACCCGAGATGTTCAGCAGCACGCCCTGGGCGCCGTCCATGCTGGCCTCGAGGAGAGGCGAGGCGATGGCCTGTTCGGCCGCGACGATGGCGCGATCATCCCCACGAGCGCGTCCGATACCCATCAAGGCGCTGCCCGCATGCGACATGACGGTCTTGACATCGGCGAAGTCGAGGTTGATCAGACCGGGAGTGGTGATGAGGTCGGTGATGCCCTGAACACCGGAGAGCAGGACCTGGTCTGCGCTGCGGAACGCGTCCAACACGCTGATGTCACGATCCGTCATCGCCAGCAACCGGTCGTTCGGAATGACGATGAGCGTGTCGACTTCGTTGCGCAGGGCGTCGATTCCCGCGTCCGCCTGGGTCGCCCGCCGGCGCCCCTCGAACGTGAACGGACGGGTGACGACACCGATGGTCAACGCACCGAGCGACCGGGCGACGTTGGCCACCACCGGCGCACCGCCGGTGCCGGTGCCACCGCCTTCCCCAGCGGTCACGAACACCATGTCGGCGCCCTTGAGGACCTCTTCGATCTCCTCGCGATGATCTTCGGCGGCCTGGCGACCGACCTCTGGGTCGGCACCCGCCCCGAGTCCTCGGGTGAGCTCCCGGCCGACGTCGAGTTTGACGTCTGCGTCGCTCATCAGCAGGGCTTGGGCGTCGGTATTGATAGCGATGAACTCGACGCCCTTGAGCCCGACTTCGATCATGCGGTTGACGGCGTTGACGCCGCCACCGCCGATCCCGACGACCTTGATCACCGCCAGGTAGTTCTGAGGAGCTGCCATGCGGTGTCGGTCCTCCAGCGGCATCGGTGGGCGGACGGGGGACATGCCCCAGCCGCCCGGTGCAGCGGGGAAGGCGGCGCCGAGTGGTTGGAGCAGGGAACGGCTGACGAGCTTCAACCTTCACCGTCAGCTAGACGGTTAATGTTATGTCAACTTCGAACCGTGGACCGGACAGTAGGGACGCACAACGCGGCGGTCAAGGACGCGCCCGGCGCGTCACGCTGAACCTTCGCGTCCATCGGGTCACATCATCGCGCACCCAGGTGACCACTGCAGCTCCATCCCCCGATCCGGGTATGATGACCAGCCGACCGCCACCCGGTGGCGCGAGACACACTCGAAAGGTGGCTCCCACCTCGAGCAAGTAGATGTGCAAAATACCATGATCGTATCATCTCCGGGCAACCTGGACCCATTTTTGATCGTGGCCGGAACCACGAGATCGGCGGCTCCGGACACGACCGGCCGCAACGCGATACACGCGGTGACCGAATATGTACGACCGAAAACAGTACATCCCGTCAGAACAGACCGTACACATCGCCTTACACAAGACGGTTCGCGGCGCCAAACTGGAACGATTCTCCGCGTCGACCCGGAGTGGTTCCCCGCTTCGTACCACCGGACGGGATCGCGTTTTCGCGGCAATACGACACCGCCCGTAACGCCGAAGTCAGCCCCTAGGGCGTGTCTAATGGATCTTCAATCATCGTCCGCATCGACCAACATCCACCAGACACGCCCTAGTGCCAGGACACGGACAACGAATTTGAATTTCGCGACCCACCGGAAACGAGCCGCGACCACCGGCGACCACCGGGGACGACATGCGGGAATGGGCGAGAACCCGTGCCGGCCGGACCCCCCGCGGCCCCGGCCCCCGCGACGCCGCGTCCCCTATTGCCGAGCGCTCTAAGGTGACCACAAAACGCACCAGCCCGATTACCGGACCGGAAACAACCTGGGCCGCCGCAGCCCATTTGTACACCAACAGCGACGTCCGGTAATTCCCCGCAACGAACTCGCCGGTCGACCGGGGCCACACGATCATGGCTCTTTTCACACCGGGGTCCGAATCGCATCGCGAGGCGGAACGACCCGACCGAGCCGGGCGGCCCCGATGCGGACCCTGGTTACCCGCACGTTCCCCACAGATGTTTTGATATCCCGGCAGGGGCGTGAGCCACCGGCCTTCATCCGAGGTGCCCAACGAGCCGAAGGTAGCGCAATCCTGATCTTTTCAGGGTCACCGGCAGCCTGCATTGGCGACACGGACCAAAAGCGAACGACCACCGGCCTTCGCGCCAATGAAGGCCCCGGGGAATCGAAGGGGGTACGAGGTGCCCGCCGCCAACACGGCCGCCGGCCCTGCCGGCCGACCGCTCGCGATGGACGAGGCCGGCACGGAGCCCGGTCCGCGGATGCGGCTGGTTGCCAGCGGTGACGCAGTCACTCAACCCGCGGAAACCCAGGCCCCGCAAGAGCCCGATGCGCGCCCGAACCCGACATCTGCGGGCACGGTGACATTGCTGTTCACCGACATCGAGGGCTCGACCCGGCTCGTCCGCCGGTTTGGTGATCTTTATGGTGAGATCCTGGCCGACTGCCAACGTCTGCAGCGTCACGCATTCGACATGGCCGGCGGGCGGGAGATCGACACTCAGGGTGACTCGTTCTTCATCGCATTCCGCACGTCCAAGGACGCGGTGGTCGCGGCTGTGGCTGCTCAACGCGCCCTGGCGGCCCACACCTGGCCGGCCGGCGGCCGGATCCGCGTCCGGATGGGCATCCACACCACCGAACCAACCCCATGGACCGGCCGTTTCGTCGGGCTCGGCGTGCATCGCGCCGCCCGGCTGTGTTCCGCGGGACATGGTGGTCAGGTTCTGCTGTCGGAGACCACGCACTCGCTCATCGAGGACGGTCTGGCCACGGGCTTCGACGTCCGCTATCTCGGTGAGCACTGGCTGAAGGACTTCGATCGGGCCGAGCGGATCTGGCAGCTGGTGATACCCGGCCTCCCCGAGACGTTCGCCCCGTTGCGAACCCCCGACTCCTCGCTGCTGACCGCTCCGGACAGCGAACCGACTGACGCCGACGGGGTCGACCAGCCGGACGCCGTGCACCTGGGCTGGCTGGACAACGCGGCGGACGCGACCTTCGTCGGCCGGACGCACCAGCTTCGCGTGCTCCGGGATGCCTGGGACCGGGCTCGATCGGGGGTCCGGGTACTCGCGCTGATCAGCGGGGAGCCCGGCATCGGCAAAACCACTCTGGCTGCGCAGGTGGCGCGGACGGCACGCGACGACGGTGGGCTCGTGCTCTACGGCCGCTGGGACGAAGAGGTTCTCGCTCCCTACCAGGGGTACCGGGTGGCGTTGGGTGAGTACGCACGCACCTGCCCGAAGTCCGTGCTGCGCGCCGAACTCGGCGAGCACGCCGACGAGATCTCCCGGCTGTTCCCCGAGGTCACCGAGCGCGTCGGCGTTGTCGGCGCCCCCCTGGCGGGCAAAGCCGAGGCCGAGCGCTTTCGCCTGTTCGAGGCCCTCGACGGTTGGCTGCGCGCGATCGCCTCCCGACGTCCCGTGCTCGTCATCCTTGATGACCTGCAGTGGGCCGACCGCTCTTCGTTACTCCTGCTGGCGCACCTGATGCGGCTGCCGCGGGCGACACCGCTGCTGGTGGTGGCCACCTACCGCGATACGGGCCACGGAGAGCTGGCGTCCTTCCTGCCGGCACTGACTCGCGACACCGAGTGCCGGCGGGTGCGGTTGGGCGGGCTCGACCCCGAAGAGACCGTGGCGCTGGTCGGGCGGGTCTACGGTCGGGATCTCGCCGAGCCAGGTCGCCGGCTGGCCCTCGAGTTACAGGCGGACACCGCGGGCAACCCGTTCTTCCTGACCGAGATGGTGCGGCACATGGTCGACCTCGGGACGTTGACGTCA
>NZ_CAUVXG010000043.1:0-5492 GCF_963555885.1 Protofrankia sp. Cr2 | reverse complement strand
CTCCGGGGCCGTGGAGATCCCTGAAACCGTGCGCGATGTGGTGCAGTGGCGCCTGAGCCGGCTGTCCCCCCAGTGCCGGCCGGCCCTCGCCGTCGCGTCGGTGATCGGCCACGAGTTCGACCTCGACGTCCTGGCCGCCGCGGCACCGATCGATGACCTCGACCTGCTCGACCTGCTCGATGAGGCCGGGCAGGCCGGCCTGGTACACGAGGCTTCCGACGCCCCCGCGCGCTACGTCTTCGCTCACTCGGTGGTGCGCCGGGTGCTGCGCGACGGTCTGGGCCGTACCCGTACCGCACGGCTGCACCGGCGGATCGCCGACATTCTGGCGGACCGACCGGGAACGGCGCCGGCCGAGCTCGCCCACCACTACTGGGAGTGCTCGGACCCGGCTGTCGCCGACCGAAGCACCCACTACGCGCGCCTCGCCGGCGACCGAGCGCTGCAGGAGGCGGCTTTCGACAGCGCGGTATTCCACTACAGCCGGGCGCTGGATGTCCTGGACCGGCACGGAGGAGGCAGCGAGACGCTGCGGTGCGAGCTCCTGCTCACCCTTGGCGATGCCCACGGCCGGGCCGGGGAGTATCCGGCGCGGGACGCACGCTTCGAGCGGGCAGCCGCGGTCGCCCGCTCGGCCGGTACGGGTACGGGTACGGACGCGGGTGCGGGTGCGGGTGCGTTGTTCGTCCGCGCGGCGCTCGGCTACGGCGGGGTCCTGCCGGCGGCGGTGAGCCCGGACGCGCAGGCACGGGCGCTTCTCACCGAGGCGCTGGAACGACTCGGTGACGCTGACAGTCCCCCACGCGCCAGGGTGCTCGGACGGCTGGCTCACTGGGCCCACTACGAGCGGCCCTACTGCGAGCGGGTGGCCATCTGCGACGAGGCGGAGACGATCGCCCGTCGGTTGGATGACCAGGCGACCGTCGCCGCCGTCCTGTACCACCGTTGCTGGGCCCTGGATGGCCCCCGCGACGTCGACGACCAGCTCGCCGCGGCCACCGAGATCCTGCGGCTCGGCGAAGAGCTTGGTGACCACGAACTACTGCTCGAGGGATTACGGGTCAGGCTCACCGCACGCTTCCGGCGGGGTGACTTCGAGCTGGCCACAGACACCGCGGCCACTCTCGCGGGTCTCGCCCGGGAGCTGCGCCATCCCGAGTTTCTACGGATGGCGACCATGTGGGACGTTGTCGTCGCCGCGCTTGAAGGCCGGCACGCCCATGCGCAGGTCCACTCCGACGAGTTGCGCGCCCGGCTTCACCAGATCGGCCATCCCCAAACCGAACTGATCTCCATCGGCCAGGCGATTCCCACGATGTGGCTACGCGGCGGCCTAGGCGATACCGCGGGTTTCATCGACGACATCGCCGCCCGATGGCCGGAGATGCGAATCTGGCCGGCACTCAAGGCGTGGGTCGGCGCCGAGCTGGGAGCCGACGAGGAGGTCAGAACGATCCTCGGCGCCATCTCACCGAGCACCCCGGCCACGCTCGACGAGAACTACCTGTGGTGGGGGACGATCGTCGCGCTCACCCGCGCGGCCATCTCGGTCGGCGACCAAGTCTGGGCGCAGGCCCTCTACGACCTCGCGCTGCCCTTCGCCCGTCACAACGCGACCATCGGTCTGGCGGCCTTCCTCGGTGCGGTGGCCCACCATCTCGGTGTGCTCGCGGGCACGCTCAGACGGTGGGACGCCGCCTGCGCGCACCTTGAGGCAGCGCTGGAACGCCACCAGACCATGTCAGCCCGACCGTTCGTCGCGCTGACACAGGTGGAGTACGCGGGCATCCTGGTCTCCCGTAATGCCCCCGGCGACCGGGAACGCGCCCGCGACCTGCGTGCGGCCGCCCTCGCGACGGCTGCCGATCTGGGCCTCGAAACGGTCCGGACGATCGCCGCACGGATGACCCTCGACTGATCACCGGCCGGGCATCACCGGCCGGTGATCAGAGCGTGGCGGTGGGCTCGAGATGGCTCAGGATGAAGGGGTAGACGTCACGGTCTGCATCCTGACCGATGATCGCGTCAAGGTGGGCGTAACCGGGTAGCAGGCTGCGGCTGTACAGGCCGGGGCCGTTGGCCTCGCGGAGCCAGTGCATGGTCCGCGCGCTTCCGTCCGGTAGAAAGATGTAGTTGTCCGTTCCCTGCAGGAAGCGGATGGGTAGCCGCAGGAACTCCGCGTTCGTGGTGTAGACGTCCTGGCCACGGTCATCGACGGCCCTACTCCCCCGCATCATCAACGCCAGGTGCCGCAACGCGGTGAGGTTACCGACACCGAACATGTCGTTGAGCGCCTCATGGGTCGCCTGGTTCAGTCGCGCGTGGCGATGGGTGCAGCCGTAGATGGCGTTGATCCAGCGGCACAGCGCCTGACCGCATCGTTCGGAACCGGCCATCGGCAGCGCCCGCAATGCCAGGTCGACCGCGATGCCGGGCGGGGTGAACCGCCCCGGCCGGACAAGGCTCAGGCCGACACCGCCCAGCAGCTCCCCGACGCGCACCGCGGCCTTGAACCGGTTCAGCGGCGAAGTGACCGGATGCAGCGTGAACTGCGCGCAGACCGCCGAACGGACGTCGGGCAGTTTGCCGACCGCCAGGGCCATCAGCAGTGACGCCGAACCCACACAGTGCCCGTAGGCCTGCACACTCGGCGCCGCGGTGACCCGGCGGACCTCGTCGACGGCGGCCGGCCAGTCCTGCGTGGCGATGACGTCGATGCTGAACTGGCCCGCTGACGAGGGCAGCGCGATGGATGCGCGGTAGTCGAACAACCACACGTCGTATTGCTGCTCGACGAGGAACTCGGTCAGGTTGGTGCGGATCGTGTCCGCCAGGAACGCCGACGTCGACATGCCGAATCCGGAGGCCAGCAGGACCGGCCCCTTGGTCCCGCCCTGGTACCGGATGAGCCGCAGCCAGCCGTCCATCCCCACTTCGGTTCCCTCATGCCAACGGCCGCCCGCACCGCACCACCGAACCTCGGGAACCGGCAGCCGTAGCTGCCGGCGCGACGGCCGCCCTGAAGGACGACTGGGCGCGGCGGGAAAACGGCGGGCCTCGTCCAGCGGGCCACCGTAGATCCGCAGCAGGTATCCGGCGAATAGCTTGTGAACCGCCAGTTCGTACGACCGGCGGCGGCCGGCGGGGACGCCCAGCACCTCCACGGCCCGCAGATTCCGGACGAAGTCCGCGAACGCGATACGCGCAATGCCCACGCCGAGTGTCCCAGCGGTGACCGAGCCCACGGTGAAGTAGAGGGTTGTCGCATCCGACCACGCATCGAAACCGGGACGGTCGTGCAGAACCTTGAATCCGTCGAGAACGTAGCCCTCACCGTCAGCTGCGACCAGTGACAGCCGATAACGTACGTGCCAGGTCTCGACCTGCTCGACTACGGGTTCGAACAGCACGACTTCGCCGCCGACGATCGTCAGCGGATCCGCGGACAGCACCGGTATCCGCACGCTGCCCGACGGACGCCCCGGCGTGGCATGGTCCTGAACAAGCGCGTCGGCGTCCTCGAAGTCAACCGTGAGGACTATCTCGACCGACGTTCCCTCGGACTGCCCGAGAAGATCATTGGAGCCCGCGAGCGCGTCGACGAAACCGTGATCGGCCGTCCCCTGACCGGCGGACCAGCCGGCCTGGAAATCCTCGGTCACCCCGGTCGACAGATAGCCCGTCAACCGCTCGCGTAACCGCAGGGCCGGGCGAGGCGGTTGATCCCGATCCGACGGCTGGTCGGACGACGGAACCTCCGGCGTGGAAAGACCGGTCATAATCTCTCCCCCATATCACTGCAGGACCCTGCCATGTCACCGCGTGGCCGACGTGGCCGACGTGGCCGACGTAGCCGACGTAGCCGACGTGGCCGACGTAGCCGACGTAGCCGACGTGGCCGACGTAGCCGACGTAGCCGCGATGCCCATCGATGCTGAGTTCGCCGAGCACGGTCCCATGCCCGCATCGGCTACGTCACTATCCGCCAGCCGACATGGCGCTGACATGCGGCACTTCTGCCCGAGCGCCGCTATCCCAACGCGTCGAGTACCCACCGACCCACCTCGGTTATCGTGCCGGCCCCCAGGGTCAGCAGCAGGACGCCGTCCGGCGCGGCCGGCAGACTGACCGACAGGTCGCTGGCGAGCCGGTCGGTGAGTTCCGCCCATGGGACGTAGTACGTCGTCTCCGGCACGAAGATCTTCTTGGCGAGGTCGCAGGCGTGCAGCCCCAGGGTGTCGTGCTCACGAGCGGCGTAGATATCGGTGACGTACACCCGGTCGGCGTCGGTGAACGCCTCGGCGAAATCATCCATCAGTGCGGCCAGCCGGCTGAACGTGTGCGGCTGCACGGCAACCCACACCCGGCGCGAGCCGGCCCGCTGGCGGGCCGCTGCCAGCGTCACCCGGATCTCGGTCGGGTGGTGGGCGTAGTCATCGACGATCTCCAACGGTCCATGGCGGTCGGTCGATGCGGCGGTGCCGACCCGCTCGAACCGGCGGGCCGCACCGGTGTAGGTCGCAAGGGTCGCGAGAGTGTCGGGTACGGCAAGACCCCGCTCCGCGGCGACGGCGAGCGCCGCGAGCGCGTTGAGAACGGTGTGGACGCCCGGCAACGCAAGCGTGAGCGTCCCGATGTCGTGCCCGTCCCGGCTGACCGTGGCCTGGATGCCGCCGTCCGGCGTCGGGCGCGGATCCACCGCCCGCCAGGTCCGGGCGGCTTGGAGACCGTAGTCGACGACTCTGGCATGCCCGGCCGGCAGGGCCGCGAGCACCGCCTGAACGCCGGGATGGTCCCCGCAGACGACCAGCGTCCCGCCGGGGCGAACCCGCGCGGCGAACGCGGTGAAGGCCGCGCGCACGGCCGCCTCATCGGGGAAGAGGTCGGGGTGCTCCCACTCGACGTTGGTGATCACAGCAAGCGCGGGGTCGAGGTTCGCGAACGCCCCGCCGTACTCATCGGCCTCCAGGACGAACAGCGCTCCGGCTCCGACCAGGGCGTTGCCACCGAGCTGCGCGACCTCGGCGCCGATCACCGCGGTCGGGTCGACCCCGGCGGCCCGCAGCACCAGGGCGAGCATGGCCGACGTGGTGGTCTTGCCGTGCGAGCCAGCGACCGCGAGCAGGTCGTAGCCGGCGGTCAGTTGCGGCAGCCAGTCGCTGCGGCGGCGGACCGGAACACCGCACCGCCGCGCAGCCGCCAGCTCGGGATGGTCATCGGGGAACGCGCTGGACACCACGACGACGTCCACGCCGGCCAGTTCCGCGGCCAGCACGGCCGGGTCGGTGACGGCTCCGACCCGTACCCGGGCGCCGGCGGCGCGCAGAGCGTCCAGGCGGGGTGCGTCCTGGGCGTCGCTGCCGCTGACCATCCCGCCACGGGCCAGGTGGATGTGGGCGAGCGCGGACAGGCCCGCCCCGGCTATTCCGAGGAAGCGAACGTGCTGAGGGTTCTCACCGGTCACGACAGGCAGTGAACACCACGCCGGGCCC
>NZ_CAUVXG010000042.1:41497-43629 GCF_963555885.1 Protofrankia sp. Cr2 | reverse complement strand
GGTCTGATGAATACTGGATCAGCGACGGACCGTGACCCGCCATTGCCGGCCGGTGGATTTCTCGGCTGCCGAGCAGGTGAAGTGGATCTCATTGCCCTCATGCGTGTCGCGATGGACGTCGAGCAGATGGCGGCGGTCTCCGTGTTCGGCGGTGACCGTGTAATGATCACCATTCTGGCTGGTGATGGTGATATGCGGGAGATCTTCCGGTCGGCGCAGACGGTAGCGCTCCCGGAACCAGATCTCGGCAACGGATTCGGTTGGCGTGGAGCCGAGCCTGCCCCGGATGTGGCCGAGCGGCAGCAGGCCCTCGAGGGCTAGGTCGGACAGCTGCTCGTCGGTGGCGCTGTCGAGGCGCCCGAGAAGGTATCCGCCCGGCAGGACGATGGCGTTGGCCGCGAGGCGGTCACCGCCGATGTGGCTCACGCCGAAGGTCGGGGTATCGGGTAGCAGGTCGTGGAGACGGCGCAGCAGGGGTGCGCCGGCCCGACCGCAGCACGGGTCATGGCGGCCGTGGATGCACACGCCGAGGAACGGGACCTGCGGCGATGGTGAGAGCGGCGGCGCAGCCGATCCGAGGTCCGACTGCGGTCGCGTCGTGCCTTGCGTGATCGTCCGGTCGTGCACATTCCACCGGAACGGTTCCAGCGTGGCCGACTTGTTCGGGTATGACCGGTACAGGACTGTTGTGGTGTCGGCCGGGACCGGCCCGAGGCCGGGTACCGATGCCGGGGCGGGACCGGCGAACCGGGGCCATGGCGCAGGTGCGGGGAGAAACAGGTAGCTGCGATGCCGGGGAACGGTGCCGCGCATGTCCTCATGAATACCCCGCGACTCCGACGAGCAGGCAATCGTGCGCGGGCTTGGCTGCGCACATGCAGTCAGGGCGCCGGTGGATGATGATATTGGATGATCCCGGTGGGAAGGTCGCAACTGTGGGACTTCCGGTCGGGTAGCGTCGTCCACGCGGCTCCTTGGATGCATGAGATCGTCGTATCAGGTAAGCCTAACCTTAAACTACGGCATCCGATGGTGTCTGTGGCCGACCTGACAGCGGCAGATCCGAGCCGGAGTCGGGGTGCTGAGGGTCCAGCGCTGATGGGATGCGCCCGGCGCCAGATCGATGGGGAAGTCGATGGGATAACAGTTCGGCTCCCGCGGATCAGCGGGCGTCACGACATCCCGTGGTCGTCGCCCGCCTCCGTTATCCGATGCACGATCATATCGGTGTGTCGTTCGAGGTCGGATTTCCGCGGCCACATGGCCGGCACCGTACTGGAGCCAGGAGTGGATGTCAGGTTCCTGTCGATGGACCTGGGACATGCTCGTCGGTGCGCCGGATTCGCGGCCGGTCCCAGCCGGCGGGCAGGGTGGTCGGCATCTGCCAGGACGGTTCGGGGCGGAAATCGCACCAGGTGCCGTCGAACGGAAACCGTCCCTCCTCGACGCGTCTGATCACCTTTTCGCCCTCGGCCCGTACCGCCGCTGCGTCGGTCACCCAGTAGTGCTCGGGGAAGGCGAGGCGCTCGTCAAGTTCGTCCTCGTCCTTCCACTCCCAGTTGCGGTTCGGATAGACCCAGATATCGAGGTCGTGGTCACAGCCGTCGACCCCGGCGAGCGCACCGCCGCCGTCGCGCCAGCGGGCGACAGGTTCTTCGAGGTTCACGTACCAGGCTGCAAAGGTGCTGCGAGCGTCCCAGAACCACCACACCGAATGCGCCTGCCGCGGTGGGATCAGCATGAAGATGTTCGGACCGTGCCATCCGGTCGTGGTGAGTTCGGTGGGTTGACGCACCCATTCGGCGAAGGGCATGTCACGGATGCCACGGCCGTCCCGACTCATCCTGATCGCGATGGGACCGCCGTGGGGAATCCACAGTCGCAGGCCACGCTCGTCATCGCCGACGACGATTGCCGAGCGGACGAGAACCAGGGCGTCTCCGGTGAACATCCGGTGCAGGATCGGTTGTCCCGGCCTAAATACGACATCCACCATGGTCACGGTACAGACCATATCCAAGGGCTTCACGCCCGTTCCCCGCTACCGGTCGGTGTCAGGGAATGCCGCCGAAGAGATCGTCGCCGGGACCGGCCTGTTTGCTGTGGCCGGTCCCGGTCCCGGTCCCGGTCCC
>NZ_CAUVXG010000042.1:34870-41361 GCF_963555885.1 Protofrankia sp. Cr2 | reverse complement strand
GGCGTGGATCGTGCGGCGGTACGGGTTGCGCCGGGAGGTGCGGGTCAGGTCGATCCAGGGCGCAACTGGTCGGTTGGTCCGGTCAGCCGGCACTGCTCCTGCACCGGCTCCTTCCCTGGCCGACCTGACCGTCAGCATCGGTACGGATAGCACAGTTTTCGTCCTGTTCAGACTTGTTTGTAGCTGTTGGTCACCGTGTCTGTGGGCTGGCGCACACGGCCCGTCCCTTTCCCGCGTCAACCACCAAAATATTCGGCGACGTTTCATCGAGCCTGCCGCGGAAACTGTCGGAGGTGACCGCTACCGTCCGGTCCATGCGAGGCGCGACAGCGTCCGATGTGTCTACAGAAGGTGGTTGTCATGGCCGAGTTCATGTCGTATCCGGCGGGGACTCCGTGTTGGGTGGATCTCGGTAGCCCCGACCTCGGGGCGTCGCGGTCCTTCTACGGGAGCCTGTTTGGCTGGGAGGCGCAGGAGGTACCGGACCCGGATGCGGGCGGTTACACGATGTTCACACTCCGTGGCAAGCTGGTCGCGGGCCTGGGCCCGCTGTTCGGCGAGGGGCAGCCCTCGGCCTGGAACACCTACGTCAGCGTTGATGACGTGGACAAGACGGCGGAGGCGGTTCTCGGTGCCGGCGGGCGGGTGCTCGCCGGGCCGATGGACGTCATGGATGCGGGCCGCATGGCGGTCTTCACCGATTCCGCGGGCGCGGCAGTGTCGGTGTGGCAGCCCGGGGAGGTCAAGGGCGCCGAGTTGGCGAACGAGCCCGGTGCGTTCTGCTGGAGCGAGTTGGACACGCGTGACCTGACCGCGGCGAAGGCGTTCTACCCGGCCGTCTTCGGCTGGGCGGTGGGCGACTCCGGGGCGCAGGGCGGACCGATGGAGTACTACGAGTGGAAGCGTGACGGCGAGACGATCGCCGGGATGATGCCCATGCCACCGAACATCCCCGCGGAGGTCCCGTCGTTCTGGCTGACCTATTTCGCGGTCACCGACACCGACGCGGCGGTCACCGAGGCGCAGGCACTCGGCGGGTCGCTCCTGATGCCGCCGATGGACATTCCAACCGGCCGGTTCGCGGTGCTCGCCGGCCCACACCGGGAGACATTCGGAATCATCAGGCTCGCCTAACCGGTACGAGCTTGTTTGAGATCTTTCGTTCGACCTGCGAGCTGCGACGCAGGGTCCCCGGCGATCGACGCAGTCGATCGCCGGGGACCGCGCCGGTCAGCCGGCCGGCGCGCCCAGCGGCGCCTCCCTCCGCCGCCTCGCGATCTACGCACTCCAGCCCCGTTTCTTGATCCACGCCACTATTGCCGGGCGCTCTTACTGCGGTGCGTCGTCTACGGCGGCGCACCGATCCATGTCGAGCATTCCCGTAAGATGCTCGACCGGTTCGGGTCCGTCTTCGTCCAGATCTATGGGCAGGGTGAGTCGCCGATGACCATTACTTACCTGGTTCACGCGAGCACGCCGGAAACGCACCTCGACTCGGCCGGCGTACCGCATCCCGGGATCGATGTTCGCATTGTGGATGCCGACGATCAGCCATTGCCGGCCGACCGGGAAGGCGAAGTCTGCGTCCGCGGGGACGTGGTGATGCGCGGCTACTGGAACAACCCCGCCGCGACCGAACGCACGCTGCGAGGAGGATGGCTGCACACCGGCGACATCGGCCGCTTCGACCCACAGGGCAACCTATTCCTGCTCGACCGTAGCAATGACGTCATCATCTCGGGCGGAACCAGCATCTACCCACGCGAGGTCGAAGAAGTACTGCTCCAGCACCCGGCTGTCGCCGAAGTCGTCGTCCCCGCCACCACGCCCCCCGCCACCCGAACACGAACTCATCGACTTCAGCCGCACCCAGATCGCCGGTTTCAAGAAACCCAAACAGATAGTCTACCTCGACGCCCTGCCCAAAAACGCCTACGGCAAGGTACTGCGGCGCGAGGTGTGCACCCTCGCGCTGCCGACGGACCGGCGCCCGGAGGCATCCGCCAAGCCGGAGGCAAGCGCGCCGTAGCCGGCTCTGGTCGGATGTCTGCGCAGGCGTCTTAGCCGGCATCGGGATCTTCCAAGGTAAGGCGAGCCGATCGAATCGGTCGGCGGTTCCATCCGCGCATTCGTCGCGTCCACCGTCGGCGTCCACTACCGGACAGGGCCGGACTTCGGACTTCCTACCGGTCGGTGACCTGTATCTGCTACCGTTCCGCTCAATCTGACCGAAGGGTTGACCGTGACGGAGAACGCTCGGGGTGAACCGCTGATCATCATGGCGGGCGTCGAGAAATCGTTTGGCGGTTTCCGTGCGCTGCGCGAGATCAACCTCACTGTGCACAGCGGTGAGGTGGTCGTCGTCATCGGCCCTTCGGGATCGGGTAAGTCGACACTGTGCAGGTGTATCAACCGCCTGGAGACCGTGGACGCCGGTCAGATCATGATTGACGGGGAGCGACTGCCCGAGGAGGGGCGGGCCCTCGCACGGTTACGTGCCGAAGTGGGCATGGTCTTCCAGTCGTTCAACTTGTTTGCCCACAAGACTGCGCTGGAGAACGTCACTCTCGGGCCGATCAAGGTCAAGGGAATCCCACGGGAAGCGGCCGAGCGTCAGGGCCGGGAACTACTCGACCGGGTGGGCATCGGGGAAAAGGCAGGCAGCTACCCTGCTCATCTTTCCGGCGGGCAACAGCAACGCGTCGCGATTGCCCGGGCGCTTGCCATGGACCCGAAGGTGATCCTGTTCGATGAGCCCACCTCGGCACTCGATCCGGAGTACATCGCCGAGGTGCTCGACGTCATGACGGAGCTCGCCGGCGACGGTATGACCATGGTTGTCGTCACCCACGAGATGGGGTTCGCCCGGCGCGCCGCACACCGCATCGTATTCATGGCTGACGGTCGAATCCTTGAGGAAGGGACGCCGGAAAGCTTCTTCGACAACCCACGGACACCGAGGGCCCGTGATTTCCTGGCCCGTGTCCTCCCGCACTGACATCGTGCCCCGTTATCCGGCGGCCCACCGGGCTGTTCAACTGGGTTGTTCAACCGGACTGTTCAACCGGGTTGTCTCACCGCCATCTTTCACGGCCGATACATCCATTGAGAGGACAATCATGCGGATTCCACAGCCACCGGTCCGGCGTCGTCTGCTCCCGGCGCGCTCCCTGCGACGGCGATGGTTCGCGGCGACCGCGCTCGCCTGTGCGGTCACGCTCGCCGTCGCCGGCTGCGGAGGCGACACGACCGACGGCAAGACGGTCGGCGCCGGGACCACACCCACCTTCGCCGCCGGCACGACAATGGCGAAGATCGCCGCTGCGGGGAAGGTCACCGTCGGCACCAAGTTCGACCAGCCGTTGTTCGGGCTGAAAGGACTTGACGGCAAGGTCGTCGGATTCGACGTTGAAATCGCGAAGATCATATCCGCCGGTTTGGGGATCAATGAGTCTGGCATCACCTTCGTCGAGACGCCGTCGTCCCAGCGTGAGGGAGCGATTCAGCAGAGCAAGGTCGACTTCGTCGTCGCCACCTACACGATCAATGACAAACGCAAGCAGCTCGTCAGCTTCGCCGGGCCCTACTACCAGGCCGGCCAGGACATCATGGTGAAGAAGGACAACACCACCATCACCGGGCCGGAGTCGCTGCGTCCCGCGAACGCGAAGGTCTGCTCCGTCTCCGGGTCGACGCCGGCTGAGAAGATCAAACAATACGTCGACGCGTCCAACATCGTGCTCTTCGACGTCTACTCCAAGTGCGCGGATGCCTTGCGCACCGGCCAGGTCGATGCCGTCACCACCGACAACGTCGTCCTGTTGGGCCTTGCGGACGCCAGCGGTGGCGCCTTCAAGCTGGTCGACAAGCCCTTCACCACCGAGCCCTACGGCATCGGTATCAAAAAGGGTGACATCGCCTTCTGCCAGTTCATAAACGAGCAGCTGACCGCGGCGTCGGCGGACGGGCGTTACGCCAAGGCCTGGCAATCCACGGCGGGTAAGGTCACCGGGACCACACCGACCCTCCCCACGCTCGCCACCTGTTCCTGAGCGCAGGCCACCACGGGAGCCGCCATGGGTGTCATCACCGACAACGTGGGCCTGTATGCCGACGGCCTGCTGGGAACATTGAAGATCTGCGGCCTGGCGGCCGTGGCGGCGTTGCTGCTCGGGATCGTCCTGGCGGCATTCCGGGTGTCGCCGGTGGCACCCCTGCGAGCCACCGGCACCGCGTACATCACGCTGGTCCGTAACTGTCCCTTGACCATCGTGCTGTTCTTCTTTGCGTTCGGTCTCCCCGAGGTGGGCATCAACGGCGCATATTTTTCTTTCGGTGTCGCCGGTCTCGCCGTTTATACCGCTGCGTTCGTGTGCGAGGCGGTACGCAGCGGTATCGGCGCGGTCGATGCAGGCCAGGTCGAGGCCGCGCGTGCGATAGGTCTCACCTTCGGTCAGTCGCTACGACTGATCGTGCTGCCGCAGGCTGTGCGGGCGGTGATTCCGCCGCTGGGCAACGTCGTGATCGCAATGATCAAAAATTCGGCGATCCTCGGCGCTTTCGGGGTCGGCGGCGAACTTTACAGTGTGGCGAACACGCTGAACAGCGCCCGCGGTGAACCGGCACTGCCGGTCTACACCGGCGTGGTGATCGGTTATCTGATCATCATCATTCCCGCAGGTCTGCTCCTGCGGATACTGGAGAAGCGCATGACGGTCACCCGGTGAGCGGCGGCCATCTTTATGATGCTCCGGGTCCCCGCGGGCGACGGCGGATCCGCTTCGCCGCGGTGGCCGCGGGCCTGGCCCTGGTCGGCCTCGCGGCGCTCGTCGTACGGCGGCTCGCCGCGAACGGCCAGTTCGTCGCTGCGAAGTGGAGCCCGCTGTTCGACCCGAACGACCCGAGCTTCGCCGACCTGTGGCGCCTGTTCGGCGGCGGTCTCCTGCACACTTTGACCGCCGCGGCCCTGGCGATGGCATTGTCGCTGCCGTTCGGGGTTTTCATCGCGACGACGAGGATTTCGGCATCCCGGTGGTACCGCTGGATGATCGTTGGTACGGTTGAGACTCTGCGCGCCGTCCCGGTGGTTATCGCAATCTTTTTCGCCTATCAGGTTCTCCCCACGTACGGGCTCAAGCTGCCGCTGTTGTGGTACATCGTCATCGGTCTCACCGCCTACAACTCGGTGGTCATCTCCGAGATCGTCCGAGCGGGTGTCCTCGCGGTACCGAAAGGTCAGTCCGACGCGGCCGCCGCGCTGGGTCTCACCCGGGCACAGTCCATGCGGTTCATCCTCTTACCCCAAGCCTTTCGATCGATGCTGCCAGCATTGATCAGCCAGCTCGTCGTGATCCTCAAAGACACGTCTCTCGGCGCGTTCATCTCCTACGAGGAGCTGCTACGCCGCGGTCTGATCGCCATTCAGACCCTGCACAACCCGATTCAGACATATCTGGTGATCGCTGCCATCTTCATCGGCATCAACTATCTCGTGAGCCGTCTGGCGATTTACGCGGAAGCGCGCCTGTCAACCCGGCGACCGGTGCCGCCGTCCGAAGATCGTCAGATCAACAGTCCGGTAACTGCAACAGTCCCGTGACGCCAGCCCGTGTCTGATGACGTGGCGGCTCGGTCGCACCCTGGCCGACGTCACGGGGTGCACAAAAAATTATGTGGCTAGAACTTCAGTCACAAAGAGTAACTATAGGATTGAAAGGGTTTGGAAGGAGGGCTCACCCGCACATGCTGTGGGGCGGTCGTTTGCGGCTGCGGCGGTGGTTCCTCACAGCCGTCCGCGACGACTGAGAGCTGCCCCGCCCGAACCACCCCTGAACACAACCTGCAGTCGAGTCAGGGCCATGCCGAACGACCGGCTGCGGGTGCGTTCCCTGCCGTTCGACGCCAGCTGACCCCGTCGACGTCCACCTCGCCGCAGAACTGCGCAACGGATGCGGGAAGCCGTGGGTCGCGGCGCTGGTTGGACGTTGGTGCGGACTGCGTGCGACGGCGAAGAAGAAGGAGAAAGTGCCATGACCGAGACCGGGAGTTGGAACGAGCGGATCATCGAGGAGTTCCGTGCGAGCGGCGGGAAGGTGGGTGGGCAGTTCGAGGGCGCGCCACTGCTCCTGTTGACCACCACCGGCGCGAAAAGCGGGCGGGCGCAGACCTCCCCGGTCATGTATCTACGCGACGGCGACCGAGTCGTCGTCTTCGCCTCCTACGCCGGCAACCCCCGTAACCCGAGCTGGTATCACAACCTCGTCGCACATCCCCGGGTAGTCGTCGAGCTCGGGGAGGAGACATTCCCCGCGATCGCGACCGTCACCGGCGGAGCGGAGCGGGATGCGCTGTTCGCGCGGCAGGCGGCGCTCTACCCCGGTTTCAACGAGTACCAGGAGAAGACCAGTCGAGTCATCCCGGTCGTTGCGCTGGAACGCGCCGGCGGCGACCACTAAGAGCGACCGACAATAGGGGACGCGGCGTCGCGGGGC
>NZ_CAUVXG010000042.1:30736-34813 GCF_963555885.1 Protofrankia sp. Cr2 | reverse complement strand
CGCGCACCTCGCGTCATCGCTACCCGTCCATCGCTGCGCGATGCACGGGTACCCCGGCTCCGTCGGTCGGCACCCGACACCTCCGGTGCCTCCCTCCTCGCACCTCGCGATGCACGTACCTCAGCCCCGCTCCTTGATCCACTCCCCTATTGTCGGGCGCTCTTATCTCCGCGGCCTTGCCCGGCGCGCTTATGGCTACCACTGGCCCAAGACGCTGACGCCGTCGGCATGCTTCGCGCGGCCCGAGCCGGTGCCTGCGGCACCATGACCGCCACCGAAGCCGCCGAATGAGAGGGTCGGATGCGTCTGCCCCTCGGTTTGGTGCGGTGTTCCACCGCCGCTGCCAGCCCGCCCGTCGATGACGATGAGCGCACACCCGCCTTCGTGATCAAGGCAGGGGTGGGATGATCAGGATATACCTTGAGATCGAGGCAAAGTATACGTGAAGCGGAGTATCGGTGACTGATTCGACCATCATCTACACACACACTGACGAAGCCCCGGCCCTGGCCACGTACGCGTTCCTGCCGGTGGTCCAGGCGTACGCCCAGGCGGCCGGTGTCAGTGTCGAAAGCCGTGACATCTCCCTGGCGGGGCGGATCATCGCCAGTTTCCCCGAGTATCTCGGGGAGGCTCAGCGCATCTCTGACGCGCTCACCGAGCTCGGCGAGCTGGCCAGGACGCCCGGGGCGAACATCATCAAACTGCCGAACGTCTCGGCGTCGCTTCCGCAGCTGAAGGCGGCGATCGCCGAGCTGCAGCAGCATGGCTACGCGCTGCCGGACTACCCCGACGATCCGAAGACCGACGAGGAGCGGGAGATCCGCGTCCGTTACGACAAGGTCAAGGGCAGTGCGGTCAACCCGGTGCTACGCGAGGGCAACTCCGATCGCCGTGCCCCTGCATCGGTGAAGAACTACGCCAGGACCCATCCGCACCGGATGGGCGCGTGGCGGTCCGACTCGAAGACGAACGTCGCCACCATGGACGCGGACGATTTCCGCTCCACCGAGCGGTCCACGGTCATCACCCGGGACGGCTCGCTGCGCATCGAACTGGCGGGTGAGGACGGCAGCACCACCGTCCTGGGTGCGTCCGTGCCGGTGCTGGCGGGCGAGGTCGTGGACGCGTCGGTGATGCGCGTGGCCGCGCTGTATGAGTTCCTGGCGGCACAGATCGCCCGAGCCAAGGCCGAGGGTGTGCTGTTCTCGGTGCACCTGAAGGCGACGATGATGAAGGTCTCCGACCCGATCATCTTCGGTCACGTGGTGCGGGCCTTCTTCCCGGCGACGTTCGCCGCGTACGGTGCGACGCTCGCCGCGGCAGGCCTGAGCCCGAACGACGGGCTCGGTGCCATCCTCAAGGGCCTGGAACAGCTGCCCGAAGGTGCGGAGATCAATGCCTCGTTCTCCGCCGAGCTGACTGCCGGGCCCGCTCTGGCGATGGTCGACTCCGACCGCGGCATCACCAACCTGCACGTGCCCAGCGATGTCATCGTCGACGCCTCCATGCCGGCCATGATCCGCACCTCTGGTCGCATGTGGGGGCCGGACGGCCAGGAGGCCGATACCCTCGCGGTTCTCCCCGACAGCAGCTACGCCGGCATCTACCAGGTCGTCCTCGACGACTGTCGGGCGAACGGGGCCTTCGACCCCGCGACGATGGGCTCGGTGTCCAACGTCGGTCTGATGGCGCAGCAGGCCGAGGAGTACGGCAGCCACGACAAGACCTTCGAGATCCCCACCACGGGCACGGTGCGGGTCGTCGACGAGGCCGGCGACGTGGTCCTGGAGCAGGTGGTCGCCGCCGGCGACATCTTCCGCGTATGCCAGGCCAAGGATGCGCCGATCAGGGACTGGGTGAAGCTCGCCGTCACCCGCGCCCGCGCGGCCGGCGACCCGGCGGTGTTCTGGCTCGACGAGAACCGTGCGCACGACGCGAAGGTGATCGAGAAAGTCCGGGCATACCTACCCGGGCACGACACCCAGGGACTGCAGATCGAGATCATGGCGCCGGTCGACGCGATCGCGTTCTCCCTGGAGCGGATCCGCCGCGGCGAGAACACGATCTCGGTCACCGGCAACGTACTGCGCGACTACCTGACCGACCTGTTCCCGATCCTGGAGCTCGGTACGAGCGCCAAGATGCTCTCGGTCGTCCCGCTCATGAACGGCGGCGGCCTGTTCGAGACCGGTGCCGGCGGCTCCGCACCCAAGCACGTCCAGCAGCTCCTCAAGGAGAACTACCTGCGCTGGGACAGCCTGGGTGAGTTCCTCGCGCTGGCGGTCAGCTTCGAGCACCTCGCCCAGACGACGGGTAACGCCGGCGCTCAGGTGCTCGCCGACACCCTCGACCGCGCGACTGCCACCTTCCTCAACGAGGACAAGTCACCCAGCCGCCGCCTGGGCGGCCTCGACAACCGCGGCAGCCACTTCTACCTGGCGTTTTACTGGGCGCAGGAGCTGGCCACGCAGACCGACGACGCCGATCTTGCGGCGGCGTTCGCAGGCCTGGCCAAGACGCTCGCCGAGCAGGAGCAGACCATCGTCGACGAGCTGATCGCGGTCCAGGGCTCGCCGACCGACATCGGGGGTTATTACCAGCCCGACGCCTCCATGGCCGCGGCTGTCATGCGTCCGTCGAAGAGTTTCAACGAGGCCCTTGCGGCTCTCGCCTGACCAGTGGAGCGGCTTCCCGTTTCGGTGGGCAGTGAACCTCAGGTCCGCTGCCCGCAGAAACGGGATCGCTCCAGTTCCCGATGTCCTGCGGCCCGTGCCGTGATCGAACTGGCTCGCCGCCGTCATACTCCGTCCGCAAGGACGTCGGCGGCCAGGTTGGCGATGTTCGTCCGGCGAGCCACCCCGCGGGGCGACTCGTCGTATCCGGAGAGTGGGTAACCGTTCGTCAGGAAGGCAAAGGAGACCTGGGTGACCGGGTCCATGAACGACACCTGGCAGGGCGCACCGCCATGCCCGAATGTCTCGGCGGAACCAGTGGCCGGAAGGTAGGCGCCGGGCAGTGTTCCGGCGACGACCACGAACAGGCCCATAGTCAGGGGGTTCGGCTGGGCGCTGTAGCCCTGCGGGTGCGTCGTCAACCGAGGGCGGATCCCGTCCGCGACGGCCGTCGGTGTCCACCGTCCGGAATGGACCAGGGACTGGTAGTGCAACGCGACGTCGCGCGCCGTCCCGACCAGCGAGTGACTCGGCTCGCCGGCGGCCAGGATCTCGGGCTTCGACGGGTACCAGGGACCCCACGGGTCGACGGTCGCGGCCGAGTCTTCGGGATCGATGCTGACGAAGGGGGCGACGTCGCCGGCGTGGCGCTCCTGGGGTACCCCGAGTTCCAGCGACAGCCCTAGCGGCTCGGCGATTTCTTCCCGTAGGTACTGCGCCAAGGTGGAGCCGGTTCGCCGTTCGACGATCTCCGCGATCACCCACGCCGCCGACGTCAGGTGGAATTCCAAACGACTGCCCGGCTCGAACGTCAGCCGCCACTTCGACATGGCGGCGAGCCGTTGACCGCGGTCGAGCATCTGGGGCCATCCCAGTGGCGCAAGGGGGAACCCGGCGGTGTGGGTCAGCACCTGTTCCACCGTCACGACGTCTTTACCGTTCGTCCCGAATTCGGGAACGATGTCCGCGACCCGCTCGCTCACGGCGAGAAGTCCTTCTCCCATCAGCTTCCAGACGATCGAGGCGACGATCGGGCGGCTCGCCGACTGCAGGACATAGCGGGTCTGCGGCGTCGCGTCCCCGTAGGTCTCGAACAGCACCAGGCGACCGGCCCGAGCCAGTGCGATCTGCGCCGACGGTAACGGCCCGTCTTCGACCTCAATCCGGACGCGTTCGGTCAACAGGTTGAGCCGGCGGGGGTCAAGACCGACATCCACCGGGTCGGCGAGCAGAGCGACCGGCGAGCCGGACCCGCTACCTGGTGTCCCACGCTCTCTTCGGTGAGCACACATGGGCTATCGGCCCTCCACGAGCTCGCTGTCAATCATCTGACTTAGTGGTCGGCGCCGGAAGTTCGTCCAGGGTCTGCCGGCGCCAGGCGGCGCCTCGCGTCGTTGTCGTC
>NZ_CAUVXG010000042.1:12969-30281 GCF_963555885.1 Protofrankia sp. Cr2 | reverse complement strand
CTTAGAGCGCTTAGTTTATGTTTTTATGGTGAGGCTGAACACTCGTGTCCGCGGATCCCGCCCGTCGAGAACACCGCCCCTATTGCCGGGCACTCTTATGTGGATCGCAGCCCTCTGCTTGTCACCGGCGGAACCACGGGGGAGCGATGGCTGGAATGGCGCGTTCCACCAAGCACAGGGGCGATCGGCCAGCGGAGCTGTGTTCAGCTGGGCGTTTTGGCGTCCTGGGCACTCCTACAGGCCGAGGTGGCGGGCGATGAGCATCTTCTGGACCTCGCTGGTGCCTTCCCCGATCTCCAGGATCTTGCTGTCCCGCCAGTGCCGGGCGACGGGGTACTCGTTCATGAAGCCGTAGCCGCCGTGGATCTGGGTTGCTTCGCGGGCGTTGGTCACGGCGGCCTCGCTGCTGACGAGCTTCGCGATCGCAGCCTCCTTCTTGAACGGGCGGCCGGTGGCCATCCGGGCGGCCGCGTCGTAGTAGGCGGTGCGGGCGACGTGGGTACGCGCCTCCATTTCGGCGATCTTGAAGGAGATCGCCTGGTTGGCGCCGATCGGCCGGCCGAAGGCGTGGCGGGTCCGGGCGTAGGCCACCGATTCCTCGACGCAGGCCTGGGCGAGTCCGACGGCCAGTGCCGCGATGGCGATGCGGCCTTCGTCGAGGATGGACAGGAAGTTCGCGTAGCCGCGGCCCCGTTCGCCGAGCAGGTTGGCCTCGGGTACCCGCACGTCGACGAGCGTGAGCGGGTGGGTGTCGCTGGCGTGCCAGCCGACCTTGGAGTACGCCGGTTCCGCGGTGAAGCCGGGGGTCGGGACCGGCACCACAATGGTGCTGATCTCCTTTTTCCCGGCCGCGGTGGTGCCGGTGACGGCGGTGACGGTGACGAGCCGGGTGATGTCGGTACCGGAGTTGGTGATGAACGCCTTGGCGCCGTTGATCACCCAGGTGTCGTCGTCGAGGCGTGCGGTTGTGCGGGTGCCGCCGGCGTCGCTGCCGGCCTCGGGTTCGGTCAGCCCGAACGCGCCGAGGGCCTGTCCCGAGCACAGCATGGGCAGCCATTGCTGTTTCTGTGCCTGCGTGCCGAACCGGTAGATCGGCATCGCGCCGAGTGAGCAGCCGGCCTCCAGCGTGATCGCTACTGACGAGTCGACCCGGGCGAGTTCCTCGATGGCCAGGCAGAGGGTGAAGAAGTCGCCGCCCATCCCGCCGTAGGACTCGGGGAAGGGCAGCCCGAACAGGCCCATCGTGGCCATGGCGGCGACGACCTCGTAGGGGAAGGTCTTGTTCTCGTCGTGGTGGGCGGCGACCGGGGCGACGACCTCGCGGGCGAACTCGGCGACGGTGCGGCGCAGGGATTCCTGCTCGTCGGTGAGGCGGGTGTCAGGCATCGGGTGTCTCCTGCGGGTCCTGCGGGTCCTGCGGGTCCTGCGGGTCTCCAGGGTCGGGGACGAGGTTGTCGGCCGCTACGACGGCGAGGACCTGGTCGAGGGTGACCTGTTCGCCGGTGTGTGCGAACAGGTCTGTGACGTGGCCGTCCCGTGGGGCGGCGAGGGTGTGTTCCATCTTCATCGCCTCGACGATGATCAGTGGCTGGCCGGCGGTGACCTGTTCTCCGGTGGTGACGTGCACGGCGATGACGGTGCCGGGCATCGGGCTGCGGACCTCGGCGGCGCCGGTCGATCCCGCTTCTGTGTGGGCGGCGGGGTCGGCCTCGACGATCCGCCAGGCGGCTCCGTCGGCGCCGAGCCAGCGGGTTTGCCCGTCGCGGGCGTACCACCAGCGCCGGCTCCGTCCGTCGACGGTGATCAGCAGTTCGCTGCAGTCGTCGGCGAGGGTGCGTACCGCGGCGGGCTCGCCGCTGACGGTGGCGGCTGTCGGGGTGCCGGTCACGGTGACCTCGGCGGTGCCGCCGCCGGGCAGCGCCGGCCGCCAGACCAGGGGAGCCGGGGTGCCGCCGACCCGCCAGCCGCTCGGGACGTCCCAGGGGTCGATCACCGGGCCGGACGGCTGCGCCTCGGCGAGCCGCGCCAACCCGTAGGCCGCGAGCGCGCCGGCCGGGAGCGCGCCGGGCGGAAGGTCGGCGTCGCGCAGGCCGTCGAGTGCGCGTTCGACCAGACCGGTGTCGAGGCGTCCGGCGGCCACGTCGGGGTGGGCGAGCAGCGCCCGGAGGAAAGCGATGTTGGTCGTGACGCCGAGGACGGCGGTGTGGGCGAGGGCGGCGTGCAGCCGGGTGCGCGCGGTCGCCCGGTCCGGCCCCCAGGCGATCACCTTGGCGAGCATCGGGTCGTAGTCGGTTCCCACCCGTTGTCCGTGGGTGAGGCCGGAGTCGACGCGCACGCCGTCGCCGTCGGGTTCGCGCATCAGCAGGACGGTGCCGCCGGTCGGGAGGAAGCCGCGGGCCGGGTCCTCGGCGTAGATCCGCGCTTCGATCGCGTGCCCGGCTAGGGCGATGTTCTCCTGGGAGGTGGTCAGCGGCCGGCCCGCGGCTATCTGGATCTGTTCGGCGACCAGGTCGATCCCGGTGATCATCTCGGTGACCGGATGTTCGACCTGCAGCCGGGTGTTCATCTCCATGAAGAAGAAGTGCTGCGGGTCGTCGGCGCTGACGATGAACTCCACGGTGCCCGCGCCGGTGTAGCCCACGGCGCGGGCGACCTCGACCGCGGCCGCGCCGATGCGGTCCCGGGTCGCCGTGTCGAGCAGCACCGACGGCGCCTCCTCGATGATCTTCTGGTGGCGGCGTTGCAGGCTGCACTCGCGTTCGCCGAGGTGGACGACGGTGCCGTGGGTGTCGGCGAGGATCTGCACCTCGATGTGCCGGGGCCGGTGGACGAACCGTTCGAGGAACAGGGTGTCGTCGCCGAAGGACGCGGCCGCCTGTCGGCGGGCGGCGGCGAGTTCGCTGCGTAACGCGGCCGGTTCGGTGACCAGGCGCATCCCTTTCCCGCCCCCACCGGCGGACGGTTTGATCAGCACGGGGTAGCCGACCTCGGCCGCGGCGGCGACCAGGTCGGTGTCGGTCATCCCCGGTTCGGTGCGGCCGGGTACCACCGGGACACCGGCGGCGGCGACGGTCTGCTTGGCGCGGATCTTGTCGCCCATCACCGCGACGGCGTGCGCGGACGGTCCGATGAAGACCAGGCCCGCCTGCGCGCAGGCGCGCACGAACGCGACGTTCTCGGACAGGAAGCCGTACCCGGGATGGACCGCTCGGGCGCCGGTGAGCCGGGCCGCGTCGAGCAGCGCCGGGATCGACAGGTAGGACAGTCGGGCGGGCGCCGGGCCGATGTGGACCGCCTCGTCGGCCTCGCGCACGTGCCGGGCGTCGGTGTCGGCGTCGCTGTAGACGGCGACCGCGCGGATGCCCAGTGCCCGCAGGGTACGGATCACGCGGACCGCGATCTCGCCGCGGTTGGCGACCAGCACGGTGTCGAACAGGGTGGTTGGCATCGTGCTCACATCCGGAAGACGCCGTAGCGGACAGGTTCCAGCGGCGCGTTCGCCGCCACCGACAGGGCCAGCCCCAGCACGGTGCGGGTGTCGAGGGGGTCGATCACGCCGTCGTCCCACAGCCGGGCGGTCGAGTAGAAAGGGTCACCCTGACGCTCGTACTGAGCGCGGATCGACGCGGTGAACGCCTCCTCGTCCGCGGTCTCCCCGTGCGCACCCCGGGTCTGCTGCTGCTCGCGTCGCACGGTCGCCAGCACCGAGGCGGCCTGCTCGCCGCCCATCACCGAGATCCGCGCGTTCGGCCACATCCACAGGAACCGTGGTGAGTAGGCCCGGCCGCACATCGAGTAGTTACCGGCGCCGAACGACCCGCCGATCACAACGGTGAACTTCGGGACCCGCGCGCAGGCGACCGCGGTGACCATTTTGGCGCCGTGCTTGGCGATCCCGCCGGCCTCGAACTCCCGGCCGACCATGAAGCCGGTGATGTTCTGCAGGAACAGCAGCGGGATTTTGCGCTGGTCGCACAGCTCGATGAAGTGCGCGCCCTTGAGGGCGGACTCGCTGAACAGCACGCCGTTGTTCGCCACGATGCCCACCGGGTGGCCGTGCAGCCGGGCGGTGCCGGTGACCAGCGTCGGGCCGTACTCGCGTTTGAATTCGGCGAACCGGCTCCCGTCGACGATACGGGCGATGACCTCGCGGACGTCGTAGGGGATGCGGCTGTCGGTGGGGACGACCGCGTACAGCTGTGCCGGGTCGGCGGCCGGCTCGTCGGTAGGGGCGACATCCCAGGGCCGGGGGGTGCGCGGCGCGAGGCTGGCCACGATCGCCCGTACCCGGCGCAGCGCGTCGGCGTCGTCGTCGGCCAGATGGTCGGTGACCCCGGAGGTTTTGCTGTGCAACAACCCGCCGCCGAGGTCCTCCGCCGAGACGATCTCCCCGGTCGCGGCCCGCACCAGTGGCGGACCACCCAGGAAGATCGTCCCCTGGTCCCGGACGATGACGGCCTCGTCGCTCATCGCCGGGACGTAGGCGCCACCGGCCGTGCACGAGCCGAGGACCGCGGCGATCTGCGCGATACCGGCCGCCGACATCGTCGCCTGGTTGTAGAAGATCCTCCCGAAGTGCTCGCGGTCGGGGAACACCTCGTCCTGCAGCGGGAGGAACGCCCCCCCGGAGTCGACGAGGTAGACACACGGCAACCGGTTGTGCAGTGCCACCTCCTGCGCCCGCAGGTGCTTTTTGACGGTGACGGGGTAGTAGGTGCCGCCCTTGACCGTCGCGTCGTTCGCCACCACCACGCACTCACGCCCGGACACCCGTCCGACACCGGTGATGATCCCCGCGCCCGGTGCCTCGTCGCCGTACATGCCGTAGGCGGCCAGCGGCGAGAGTTCCAGGAACGGGCTGCCGCGGTCGAGCAGGGTGTCGATCCGGTCCCGGGGCAGCAGTTTGCCCCGGCTCACATGGCGGTGGCGGGCCTGCTGCGACCCGCCCCGCGCGGTCGTTGCCAGCGCGGACCGTAGCTGGGCGACGAGCGCCTGGTGCGCCGCCGTGCTGCGGACGGCCTGTTCGCTCGCGGTGTCGACGCGGGCCGCCAGCCGGAGGCCGGTCATGAGGTCCTCCCGAGACAGATGACGATTCATGATCTACGTCAAGAATGTTAAGGATCACTAACAACGGCTGTCACGCTAGCACGGGCATATCCGCCGCGGAAGGTGTCCGTTTCGGGGTCATGGCATACTGTGAGGGGATGTCGTGCGGTCGCTACCTCGCCCCACTTTTGCCTCACCGTCGCCTCGCAGTCGCTCCACCGTTGCCCAGAGCGTTGAAAGTTAGGATCTCCTCACATCGGCAGGGACGAATCGTCCGAAGATCGCGATTTTTCGCGTGGGCAGCGAGGACCACGGGTGTCTGCGGCAACCGCTCGCCCCGGGTCGGCTCGGCCCTCCTCCCGCCGGGAGGACATCCTGCGGGAGGCTGCGCGGCTGTTCGCCACCCACGGATTCCACGGGGTGAGCATCGAACAGCTCGGCGCCGCCGTCGGCATCAGCGGTCCGGGTATCTACCGGCACTTCCCCAGCAAGAGCGCCATCCTCGCGGCGATGCTCGTCGGCATCAGCGAACGGCTCCACGCCGACGGCGCGGCGGCGGTGCGCACGAGCCGGACCCCGCACGACGCACTCGAACGTCTGATCACACTGCATATCGCGTTCGCCCTCGACGAGCCGTACCTCATCACCGTCCAGGATCGCGACCTCGCCAACCTCCCACGGCCCGACGACCACCGCGTCCGCCGGCTCCAGCGCGCCTACGTCGAGATATGGGCGTCCGTCCTGCGTCAGATCGACTGCCGCCTCGGCGTCGCGGAGAGCCGCGCGCGGGCGCATGCGTTGTTCGGACTGCTGAACTCCACGCCACACAGCGCCACAGAAGTGGATCGCGAGACGATGGCGGCCATCCTGCGGGAAATGAGTCTGCGGGCAGCCCGTGGCGACGATCGCTGACCGACCTTCGGGCATGAGGGCGCCGGCGAGCCCTCGCTCACACCCCGGCCAGCCTTGCGATCAACGCACGATCACACCCACTGACCTGTCACAAGCGCCTGACAGATGCCGGTGAGACCTGGCGGGTTCAAACGGTCATAGCGACGCTCCAATAGGATGATCTCGATAGCGTCGACAGGCTGGATGGTGGAGGGGAGTTTCCCGCTCGCCGTGCCGGGTGGGCGGGGTCTGATGGCCGGCGCGACGGTGGTAAAGCCACTGCGTTCGAGAACTCCCAGGCGGAGACGACCGTCCGTGCTGTCTCGTAGCTGGCCGATCTGCGGGTTCGCGGCGCTCCGGCTGGCTC
Organism: Protofrankia sp. Cr2; assembly: GCF_963555885.1. NCBI lineage: Bacteria > Bacillati > Actinomycetota > Actinomycetes > Frankiales > Frankiaceae > Protofrankia > Protofrankia sp. Cr2. Next base: position 23,977 of record NZ_CAUVXG010000042.1, on the reverse strand, counting down.
TACCCGTGGGGTCGGTAGACGTCCGCGCGGTGTTCGATCGCGACGACGTCGACCCGCTGGTTGTCGGTGTCTATGTGGTAAATGACGCGGTAGTCGCCTCGTCGCGCGTTGTGGAGTCCGGCAAGTTGGAGCTGGAGTGGTTTGCCGACGCGGTGGGGGCTGGCCGCGAGGGAACCGTAGAGGAACTCGACGACGGCGGTGGCGCCTTTCTCGGGCAGTCGGCGAAGGGCGCGTCGAGCGGGCGCGGTGAAGGCGATCTCGTAGGCGTCGGTCACCGGCCGGTGGCGAGGCGCAGTGCTTCGTCCTTGGTCAGAACGGTCGCCCCCACCTCGTCGAGGTCATCGAGGGCTTCCCGGACGTCTGCCATGAGCTGGGTGCTGCCCATGACGGCAAGGGTCTTCTCAAGGGACTCCAGGTCGTCGACGCTGATGACGATCGCCGCTGGTCTGCCGTGCCGTGTGATCACGACGCGGCCGTGCTCGCGTTCGACGCTGTCCACAACCTCCGAAAGGCGGTTTTTCACGTCCGCCAGAGGCATCTGCTCAACGATCGACATAGCCATAACTATAGCCAGGACTGGCCGTTCCGGCGGGGGCACCGCCGGCCAGCCGGACTTACCGGCAAGACTGGGATCGCTACATTCCCGTCGGTGCGACGAGTGGAAGGATGACGTCAGGAGACGCCGGTTTTCGGGTGGAAAATGTATGTCAACCATCCGCTCGTGCTGGGCCGGCTACCTGCCCGGTTTGCATCAGTGACCGGTGGCTACCAACCGAGGACGGCGGCCAGGTCCAGGGCGACGTCGACGATCATGTCCTCCTGTCCGCCGACCATGGCCCGGCGGCCGGCCCCGACCAGGATCGACCGAGCGTCGATCCCGCTCGCGTGCGCACAAGCATGCTGGAACGGGCCGTCCTGATCTTGGCGGCGTCGGCCGGTCAGACGCCGAGGGACTTCCCGATGATCTCCTTCATGATCTCGGTCGTGCCGCCGTAAATGGTCGTGATCCGGACGTCGCGGTATGCGCTGGCGACGGGGTACTCCAGGATGTAGCCGTAGCCGCCGTGCAGTTGAACGCAGGCGTCGACCACCCTCTTGTGCAACTCGGTGACCCACCACTTGGCCTTCGCCGCCCGTTCCGCGGTCAGCTCGCCGCGCGCGGACTGGGCCAGGCAGGCGTCGATGAACGTTTCGGCGATGTCGAGTTCGGTGTCCATCTCGGCGAGCAGGAAGCGGTTGTGCTGGAACGTGCCGATGGGCTGGCCGAAGGCGGTGCGTTGCTTGGCGTACTCGAGCGTCGCGTCGAAGACGGTGCGAGCACCCGTGACGCCGGCGACCGCGATCGACAGCCGCTCGTCGGGCAGGTTGTGCATGAGGTGGTAGAACCCGCGTCCCACCTCGCCCAGCACGTTCGCCGCCGGGACGCGCACCTCGTCGAAGAACAGCTCGGCGGTGTCCTGTGCCCGCTGGCCGATCTTGTCGAGTTTGCGGCCGCGGGTGAACCCGGGCATGTCACGCTCGACCACCAGGAGGCTGAAGCCCTTGTGGCCGGCGGCGGGGTCGGTACGGGCCACGACGATCACGAGGTCGGCGTTGATGCCGCTGGAGATGAACGTCTTGGTGCCCGAGACGATCCAGTCGTCGCCGTCGCGCACGGCGCTCGTGCGGATGCCGGCGAGGTCGCTGCCGGCGCCCGGCTCGCTCATCGCGATGGCGCCGATCAGTTCTCCGGACGCGAAGCCCGGCAGCCAGCGCTTCTTCTGCTCCGGGGTGGCAAGCCGGATGAAGTAGGGCGCGACGATGTCGTTGTGCAGGCTCAGCGCCGGGGGGCCGGACGTGGCCCGGGCGAGCTCCCCGGTGACGACCGCGTTGTACCGGAAGTCGTCCACGCCACCGCCGCCGAACTCTTCCGGGACGTTGAAGCCGATCACGCCGTGCTTGCCGGCCGCCAGGTACAGCGACCGGTCGACGATACCGGCTTCCTCCCACCGTTGCTGGTGAGGGACGATCTCGCGGGCCACGAACTGCCGGACCAGATCACGGAACTGCTCGTGTTCGGAATCGAAGACTGCCGAACCCATACCGCCTCCTCGACCCACCGCGAATCGCGGAACCCCGCGATTCAGAGTACGCAAACCCGACCGATCCCGAGCAGCTGTCGCGTCTCGGCGCGGCAGCTTGGTGCGCCGGGTGGTGGTGTCTGATGGCGGGGTCATCACTTTTCGTGATGGCGATGTACTGCTGACCGCATGACCGCTGGACTATAATTCTGACCATGGAGACGCTGCCGCTGGCCGAGGTCAAGGCTCGGTTGTCCGAACTGGTGACCAGGGTCCAGCAGCAACATGACCAGGTCACCGTTACCCGCAATGGCCGTCCCGCAGCGGTCGTGGTCTCGGTGGAGGAGTGGGAGAGCCTGCACGAGACGCTGGCGATCCTGGCCGACACCGAGACGGTGGCGGCCATCCGGGATGCGCGCGAAGAGGTTGCGCGAGGCGAGGTCTACACCACTGAAGAGGTGCTGGCGGCATTCCGGCGGCGGGGCCAGCAGACCGCGTGAGTGAGCTGTACGAGCTGCGGTGGTCCCGGTCGGCGCGGCGGGCCGTGGCGGAGGAACTACCGGAGTCCGTAGCGGCGGCCGTGTTGGAGCTTGCGCTCGGTCCGCTCCGCGGAGATCCTCGCCGGGTAGGTAAGCCTCTGCACGAGCCCTTCGCGGGGATGTGGTCTGCGCGTCGCGCAACGTATCGAATAATTTACAGTATTGACGACGACAAGCATCTTGTCACGATCGAGGTTGTGAAGCACCGCCGGGATTCCTACCGCGCGTAGTTTCTCATCGCCGCGGTGTACACCGACCGCAACGCCGGGCGATCGCCGCCCAGTCCTACCGGGCGGCGTAACGGATGATCGGAAAGTCGCGGGCGGCGCGGTGGCGGCCACCACTCCTGATCTTGACCTGTTGGGGCGGGTGCCGTTGGGCCGGTTGGACGTTGCCGATCTACCTCAGGCCACGGCACAGCGGTTGCTCGACGCGCTCCGCTTGAAGATCCGGTATGCCAAGGTGGCGAAGCGGGCGACTGCGCAGATCACGTTGGACGTCGAGACCGCGGACGCCTTCAGCTCCACGATCATCCGTGCTGATATCACCGACGATGATCGTCTATGCGGCGGTAGTGCGTCTTCTCTTCCTTCTTGTGCCCCCGGTGGGATTCGAACCCACACTGTCGGTGGTTTGAGCACCGTCTCTCTGCCGTTGGAGTACAGGGGCCGCCCGGTTGGAGAGCGGGGCTCTCGGGTACTGCAAGCCGCTACCGGACCGCTCGATGTGCAGGTAGGGCTTCCTCTACGACTCTAGCCGGGTAAGGTGCGGATCGACCGCCCACCCCGGTGTTACCGCGGGTCAACGCTGTCATCCTAGCCCTGCGAAACCAGGAGTCCGACTCGATGAGCGAGCCATCCTCGACCCCCCGCCGGGTGCTGATCGCCGAGGACGAGGCGCTGATCCGTCTCGATCTCCGTGAGATGTTGCAGGAGGAGGGCTACGAGGTGGTCGGTGAGGCCGGGGACGGCGAGATGGCCGTCAGCCTCGCGTCCAAACTCCGCCCCGACCTGGTCATCCTCGATGTCAAGATGCCCCGGATGGACGGGATCGAGGCCGGTGCGCACATCGCCAAGGAGCGCATCGCACCGGTGGTGATCCTGACCGCGTTCAGCCAGCGGGAGCTCGTGGAGCGGGCACGTGAGGCCGGGGCGATGGCGTACGTCGTCAAGCCGTTCCAGAAGAAGGACCTGCTGCCGACGATCGAGATGGCGATGAGCCGCTTCACCGAGATCGTCAGCCTGGAAGCCGAGGTCGAGGACCTGCAGGGTCGCCTCGAGGCCAGAAAGCTCATCGAGCGGGCCAAGGGGGTCCTGCAGACCGAACACGGTATGACCGAGCCCGATGCCTTCCGCTGGATACAGCGCACCTCGATGAACCAGCGGCGGACGATGCGCGCGGTGGCCGAAGGCATCCTGTCCGGCGAGGCGCTACCCGGTGAGGCGCCGTCCGGAACGTGATCGGCTCGTCGCTCCCGACCCGGGTGCGGCGGTGGGCTCGGCCCAGTCCCAGTCCCAGCCGGGCCGTGGTTGCCGTCCTGGTCGCCCTGGTCGTCGCCGTCGGGGCCGTCGGGGTGACGCTCACGGTGACGGGCGGTACCACGGCGCCCATCGGCGGCCCACCGCGACCACAGCCGCAGACCGCGACGATCGGGCTGATGGCACCGGTGTCCGGCGATCTCGCATCGGTGGGCGGTGCCGTCCGCAACGCAGTGCGGCTTGCGGTGGACGAGGCGAACGCGGATGGGGCGATCCCTGGTTGGAAGATCCGCGTGAGCGTCCAGGATGATCTGTCCCGGCCGGACGGAGGCGCTCGGGCAGCCGGTGCGCTGGCCGCCGACGACACGGTGATCGGCGTTGTCGGGCCGTTGAGCTCAACGGTCGCCATGGTCGCCCTGCCCACACTGAGCGCCGCCGGGATCGCGGTGGTCTCACCGTCCAACAGCAGCCCCGATCTGACCGATCTTCCCGAACCGACGGATCGTGCCACGGCCACCTCGCGGGGCCGGCCGTATCCCGAGTACTTCCGGCTGAGCGGCACCGACGTCCTGGCGGCCCGGACCAGCGCCGAGTACGCAGTGGTGACCATGGGCCGCCGTCGGATCGCGGTGATCGACGGTGGGCCCGACTTCGGTACCTCCCTCGCCGAGCGCTTCGCCGCCGAGGCCAGCCGACTGGGCGCCACCATCACCGGCATACACACCGTCCACGGCAGTTCGGACGACAGCTCCGAGGTGAGCGCGGTAGTCAGCTGGCTACAAGCCGACGCCCCGGATCTTCTCTATGTGGCGACGGGATTTGCCTTCGCCGCGCACCTGCGCAACGAGCTGGCCGATCAGGGTCTGGCCGTCGCGGTCCTCGGGTCCGACGGGTTGTTCGACCCCCGCTATCCCGAGCGGACGCGGGGTGCCGCCGAGGGGGACGTGGTCACCGACCTCGGCGCACCGGTGTCCGAACTGCCGCAGGCCGGCTCGTTCGCCGCGGCCTACCTGCACCGGTGGGGCGGGCGCAACGGCAATCGGGACGCCGGTACCACCCGTGATGACGCCTCGGTCGCGACCGACGGGCCGAACCGTGTCACCTCTCCGTCGACGTCACCAGACACCAGCGGGATTCCGCCCGTCGCCGCCTACGCCTACGACGCCGCCACCGCGTTGCTGCGGGCGGCCCGGCGCGTGCTGCCCGGCCGTACCCGGGTGGACGGAGCCACCAGGGCCGCGATCGTCGCTGCGCTGGGGCAGGGCCGTTTCGCCGGGGCCACCGGCGAGGTCGGCTTTGACGCGTGGGGCGACGCCGTGGCGCCACTGGTGACCGTCTACGCCGTGCGTAACAGGACCTTCGTCCCGGTGGCGGTGCGCCGGCGTTAGCCGGCGTCCAGCTCGGCGTCCGGCCGCGCCGCCATACGGCCGTCAGCCGTCACCTCTTCGCATCCGTGCACAAAATGTAGCGACACGGGCACAATAAGCTTCCAGTTGCTGGTTGTAGCGACTAGGTTGCCGACAGTTTGGCGAACGAGCCGGACAGGGCAGGCACGACAGGTGGGGACGGCGACTGCGTGACGCGGACGCGGCGTGTGGCTGCCGTGTGCATGACCCGGTCGGTCGGCCTTCCTGATGGGGGAAGCGGACACCGTCCGCGCCATGCCCGGCGGGGATCTGCCCGGACCGCCCTACCGGAACGGGTGAAGGGACACGGCATGGCGAGGCGAACAAAGACGGCGGGAGCCGTCGCGCTTCTTGCGATCGCGCTGACCGTCGGCGCCTGCGGGGGAGGGTCCTCCGCAAGCGGCAGCCCGCAGTACATCATCGGGTTCCAGGGGCCGCTGTCGGGCGACAGCCAGCAGCTTGGCATCAACGCGATCGACGGTGTGCGCACGGCGGTCGATCGCGCCAACATCAGCGGCCAGCTTCCGTTCACCATCCGTCTGGTCCAGGCCGACGATCAGGGCACCCCGGAGCAGGGTCCCACCGCCGCCCAGAAGCTGATCGACAACCCGGACGTCATCGCCGTGGTCGGGCCGATGTTCTCGGGCGCCACCAAGGCCAGCGAGCCGCTCTACAGCCAGGCCAGACTGTTGTCCGTGAGCCCGTCCGCGACAAACCCGAAGCTCACCTCCCTGGGTTTCGGAACGTTTTTCCGGGTGATCGCCCCCGACACCGTGCAGGGCGCCGCCGCCGCTGATTACGTCGCCAAGGTTCTCAAGGCCAAGAAGGTGTTCTCCCTCGACGATAAGAGCGAGTACGGTACGGGGCTGTCGACGGTGTTCGAAAAAGAACTGGCGGCGCAGGGCGTGAATGTCGTCCATGACGGTATCAATCCAACGAAGGACTACACGTCCCAGGCGACGAAGATAATTTCCGAGCAGCCGGACGTGATGTTCTACTCCGGCTATTATCCGGAATTCTCCCTGTTGACCAAGGCGCTGCGGGCCAAGGGATTCGCCGGCGCCATCATGAGCGGCGACGGATCGAATGACGACCAGTTCGTCACGCAGGCCGGGGCTGCCAGCGCCGAGGGCGCGTATCTGACCTGCCCGTGTGGCGACGCCAACAGCGACCCGAAGGCCGCCGGCTTCGTCGCAGACTTCAAGCGGGTCAACAACGGCAGCCGGCCGGGCACTTACTCGGGCGAAGGCTACGACGCGACGAACGCGATCATCGGGGTCCTGCGCAAGCTCGGGCCGGGCGCCAGCCGGGAGGCCGTCGCCCAGGTCTTCGCGTCCGTCGACTTCGAGGGCGTCACCAAGCGGGTCGTGTTCCAACCCGACGGTGAGATCGTCGGTTCGACCGTCTACGTCTACCAGGTCCGTGGCGGCAAGCGGGAGGTACTCGGAACCACCGCGGAACTGATCAAAGCCTGACCCCGTGGCGGTGCGCAACGGCCGGCGTGGCGGCCCGGCCGCGGTGCGGCAGACGGACCATCGGCGATTCGGGGGGAGCATCTGGATGGGTTTCGCGCGCGAGTTCGGGCAGCTGACGGTCGATGGAGCGACCATCGGTTCCCTCTACGCGGTCATCGCTCTTGGCTACACCCTCGTCTACGGGGTGCTCACGCTGATCAACTTCGCCCACAGCGAGGTCTTCATGCTCGGCGCGTTCGGCGGGCTGTTCGCAGCCCGGGCGCTGCTGCCCGCGGGCGGGGCGACGCCGTCGGGGCTCACATCGGTCGCACTGGTGGCGGTCGGGCTCGGTGTCGGCGCGGCATCCGGTGGCCTTGCCGCGTTCGCGTTGGAGCGCGGTGCCTACCGGCCGCTGCGCCGCCGTGGCGCGCCTCGGCTGGCCTACCTCATCGGTGCCATCGGAGCGTCCCTGTTCGCCGCCAACCTGGCCGGTAAGGAGTTCGGCCGCCAGAGTGTGCCCGTCCCCGACCTGTTCACCAACGGGACCGCCGGGCGGGTCCTCGGTGTCCAGATCTCCACCCAGGCCCTGGTCATCGTCGGGGTGGCGGTGGTGATGCTCGTCGTCGTCGACCGGGTGGTCGCCGTCACCCGGCTGGGCCAGGCGATCCGGGCGACCGCCCAGGACGCCGACACCGCGAGTCTGATGGGGGTCGACGTCGAGCGGGTGATCGTTGCCACGTTCGTGCTCGGGGGTCTGCTCGCGGGTGCCGGCGGCTTCCTCTACGCGATGACGTTCAACGCCTCCTACACGATGGGGTTCGTCCCGGGCATCAAGGCGTTCACCGCAGCCGTGCTCGGTGGCATCGGGAACGTCCGCGGCGCGGTGCTGGGCGGTGTGCTCCTCGGCCTGGTCGAAAGCTATGGCGGTTATGTGTTCCAGGCGTCCTATAAGGATGTGATCGCCTTCCTCGTGCTGGTGGGAGTGCTCCTGGTCCGACCCTCGGGCCTCCTGGGCGAGCGTCGGGGTCGGGCGGCATGAGCACCGGCGGTGCAGCCCTCACCTGGCTGCGGCGGCTCGCGCTGTACCTGGGTGGTGCGGTGCTGCTCGCGGTTGTCACCGGTCCGTCCGGTGCGGCCGATCATCCTTTCGCCGGTATCCGCGGATCGTTGGTCGCCCCGCGCTTCGCGCTGTTCGCGGCGCTTGCCACCGGCGCCTGGGCAGCTGTCATGTGCGCCGGGCAGGTGCGGGCCCGCGCCGGTGGGCGGCCGCTCAGATCGGTCCGGGCCGCCTGCTGCGGCTTGGCGGTCAGGTCGGGCGGCGCACTCGCAGGCCCTGCGGCAGGCGCCTGGGGACGGGCCGCGGCGACCGTGGGAATGCTGGGCATCGCCCTGATCGTGCCGCTGGGCCTGTCCACGGCGGCCGCGCAGTCCCTCGTCACCGATATCGGGATCTACGCGCTGCTCGCGTTGGGCCTCAACGTCGTAGTCGGTTATGCCGGCCTGCTCGATCTCGGCTACATCGCGTTCTTCGCGATCGGCGCCTATACAACCGCCTACTTCACCTCCCGCACAGCGATGCCGTGGCACGCACCGGTCATTCTCAACCCGTTCGTCGTGATCCCGATCGCGGTGGCCGTGGCGATGGTCGCCGGGGCGGCTCTCGGCGGGCCCACGCTGCGCCTGCGCGGGGATTACCTGGCCATCGTGACGTTGGGGTTCGGTGAGATCGTCCAGTTGCTCGCAAACAATGTCGACGGTGTCACGGGCGGCTCGCGCGGGGTGTTCGGCGTGCCACCTTTGTCCCTTGATGTCGGAGCACTTCACTATGCCTGGGGCCTGGCGCCACTGCCGTACTACTACCTTCTCCTCGCGGTGGTGATCGTGGTGATGGTGGTGTTCGGTCGGCTGGAACGGTCGCACGTCGGCCGGGCATGGGCCGCGATCCGGGAGGACGAGTTCGCGGCCGCGATCTCGGGTGTCGCGACGGTACGGATGAAGCTGCTCGCGTTCTCGATCGGCGCGTCCGTGTCGGGTTTTGCCGGGGTGCTCTTCGCGACCAAGCAGTTCTTCAACCCGCAGACGTTCAGCCTGCAGGCGTCGATCCTGGTTCTCACCATTGTGATCTTCGGCGGGATGGGCTCCCGGTTCGGCGTGGTGCTCGGCGCGGTGGTCCTGCAAGGGCTGGCGTTCTTCCTGCGTGACGTCGTGCCCCCGGCCGACCGGTACATCTACTTCGGGGTCGTCGTGGTCATCATGATGACCTTCCGGCCACAGGGCCTGCTCCCGCCACGGCGCGGTGAGCGGGTCGGCGTCGCGGTCACCGACGACGCCGGTGTCCCGGGTGCCGGCGGGATCGATGGGATCGGCGGGATCAGGGATGTCGGTGATGTCGGCGGCGCGCTCCCCGCCGGTGGGCCGGCCGGATGAACGCCGTGCCGAGCACGGACCCGGCGGCCGATCGCGCGCCCGGTCGCAGCGACACCGGCCTGGTCCTCGATGTGCGCGGCCTCGTACTGCGCTTCGGCGGAGTCACGAGCCTGGACGGTGTGTCGCTACGCCATGAACGGGGTCAGATCCTCGCGGTGATCGGTCCCAACGGCGCGGGCAAGACGTCGCTGTTCAACTGCCTGACGGGCGTCGTCCGCCCGCAGGCCGGCAGCGTCACGCTGTGGGGCCGCGACGGTCATCCCAGGCGCCTGCTCGACCGCCGGCCGCACGTGATCAGCCGGTTCGGGGTAGCCCGGACGTTTCAGCACATCCGGCTGTTCGGCGGGTTGAGCGCGCTCGCCAACGTCCAGGTCGGAGTGCAGGGGCGGGACCGTCCGGCCATGCTTCAGGTGATGCTCGCCACCCCCGCCGCCCGGCGCTACGAGGCACGTGGCGTGCGCCGCGCCATGGAACTGCTGGCCTTCGTCGGTCTTGCGCACCGTGCGCATATCCCGGCCGCCGCGCTCGCCTACGGGGAGCAGCGCCGCCTCGAAATCGCGCGGGCACTGGGCGCCGACCCGTGCCTGCTCCTGGTGGACGAACCCGCGGCGGGCGCGAACACGGCCGAGAAGAAGGAGCTGGCCGGGTTGCTGCGTCGGGTCGCCGCGGACGGGACCTCCGTACTGCTGATCGAACACGACATGGGCCTGGTGATGAGCGTGGCCGCGGCCGTGGTCGTGCTCAACTTCGGCCAGGTCATCGCCAGCGGTCCGCCGGCCGACGTCCAGCGGGACCCGGCGGTGCGCGAGGCATACCTGGGACCGGCCGATACTCGTGGCGGCGACTGATGACCCTTGAGCTCATCGATGTGGAGGTCCGCTACGGCTCGGTGACCGCGCTGCGTGGAGTGAGCCTGCGGGTCGGATCCGGCGAGGTGGTGGCCCTGCTGGGGGCGAACGGCGCGGGCAAGACCACGACGCTGGCAACGGTGTCGGGGCTGGTGTGCCCGGCGTCGGGGGAGGTACGGCTCGACGGGGAGCCGCTCTCGGGTCTGGCGGCACACGAGATCGTCGCGCGGGGGATCAGTCACGTGCCGGAAGGCCGCAGGGTGTTTCCGGTCATGTCCGTCCACGAGAACCTGCTGATGGGTGCCTACCGGGATCGCCGTCGGGTGCGTGGCGACATCGACCGGGTCTTCGCGATGTTTCCACGCCTTGCCGAGCGCCGCGGGCAGGCGGCGGGAACCCTCTCCGGCGGCGAGCAGCAGATGCTCGCCATCGGCCGGGCGCTCATGGCACGGCCCCGGGTGCTGCTGTTGGACGAGCCTTCGATGGGGCTCGCGCCGCTGGTCGTAGCCATGATTTTCTCGGTCATCACAGAGATCAACAGTACCGGCGTGTCGATGCTCCTGGTGGAGCAGAACGCCCACCAGGCGCTGGCGGTCGCCGATCGCGGCTACGTGTTGGAGACAGGCCGGATGGTGCTGGACGGCCCGGCGCACCTGTTGCGCGCGGACGACCGTGTTCGGCGGGCCTACCTGGGTGAGGACGTCGCCTGACCGACGGTATCGCGCGGCGCCGGGGATCGAACCGCGCATCCGCTGAAGTTGCGGCTGCAGCTGAATAAGTGAGACCCGGGACGGTC
>NZ_CAUVXG010000042.1:5190-12320 GCF_963555885.1 Protofrankia sp. Cr2 | reverse complement strand
GACCGTCCCGGGTCCCACTGACAAAGAAGCTAGGACGTAACCGATGCTCGCGTCAACGCGCCGGGCGGACAGTAGCCGTCGGTTGTCGCACAGTGTCTTCCCCGCGGCGTTCCCGGTGGCGTTTCCGGTGACGATCACAACCTTTTTCGCACGGGCACCGCGCTTTCGGCTCCACGTGCCGCAGCGCGCTCCCGGCTCCACGTGCCACACCGCGCACACCGTGTGCGGCACGTGGAGCCGCCGGGGCCGCCGGGGTTGGCGGGCCAAATACACTCGGGTCGTGTCCGCCACATCCGCCGGCGCGCAGCGCCCGCCAGCCCGTGGTTCCGCGCGTTCGGCTGCGAGGTCCGCGTCGGCCGTCGCCCAGCCCGCGCCCGGCGACGGTGAGCCACGGCTGCTCCTGCTCGACGGCCACTCCCTGGCGTACCGCGCGTTCTTCGCGCTCCCGGTCGAGAACTTCGCCACGACGACGGGACAGCCGACCAACGCCGTCTACGGCTTCACCTCGATGTTGATCAACGTGCTGCGTGACGAGCGCCCGACCCATGTGGCGGTGGCCTGGGACCTGCCGACTCCGACGTTCCGACACACCCAGTACGCGGAGTACAAGGCCGGGCGCGCCGAGACACCCGAGGACTTCGTCGGGCAGGTCAGCCTGATCCAGCAGGTATGCGACTCGCTCGCCGTGATCGGGGTCAGCGCCACCGGCTACGAGGCGGACGACGTCATCGCGACATTGGCGACCCAGGGCGCGGCCGTGGGGATGCGAGTGTTGATCGTCACCGGTGACCGGGACGCGTTGCAGCTCGTCACCGACGAGGTGACGGTGCTGATGACCCGGCGCGGCATCAGTGACATGACCAGGTTCACCCCGGCGGAGGTCGAGGCGAAGTACGGTCTCACCCCGGTGCAGTATCCGGACTTCGCCGCGCTGCGCGGTGACCCCTCGGACAACCTGCCGTCGGTGCCCGGGGTGGGGGAGAAGACCGCCACCAAGTGGATCCAGCAGTTCGGGTCGTTGGCCGAGCTCATCGACCGGGTGGACGAACTCGGCGGGAAGGCGGGTGCGTCGCTGCGCGCCCAGCTGGCCAACGTGATCCGCAACCGGACCCTGACCGAGCTCGCCCGAGACGTGCCGTTGGACGTCGCCCCCGCCGATCTTCGGCTGGGGCCGTGGGACCGCGAAGCCGTCCACCAGCTCTTCGACACCCTTCAGTTCCGGACGCTGCGGGAGCGGCTGTACACGGCGCTGGCCACGGTCGAACCCGAGGCCGACGAGGGTTTCGAGGTGACCACGCACATCCTGGGGCCCGGCGAGGTGGCCGGATGGCTGACCGACCACGCCCGTGGCGGGGAGCGCGTCGGCCTGCACGTCCGTGGAACCTGGGGCCGGGGCACCGGCGTCGTCACCGCGCTCGCGCTGGCGACCGCCGGTGGTGCCGGCGCGTGGATCGACCCGGCCGGGCTCACCGGCGACGATGACAAGGCGCTGGCGCAGTGGTTGGCCGATCCTGACCAGCCCAAGGCGGCTCATGACCTCAAAGGCCCCCTGTTGGCGCTTGCCGCTCGTGGCCTGTCCCTGGAGGGTGTGACCAGTGACACCGCGCTCGCGGCCTACCTGGCGCTGCCCGGCCAGCGCACCTTCGACCTGGCTGATCTCGTCCTGCGTTACCTGCGGCGCGACCTGCGCACGGAAGGATCCGACACCGGACAGCTGACCATCGACGGATCGGATGAGGCGGACGCGGCCGGTGCGGACGTCGTGCGGGCACGGGCCTGCCTCGAGCTCGCCGACGCGCTCGACGCGGACCTGGCCCGCCGCGGTGCCACCGCACTCCTGCGCGACGTGGAGCTTCCACTCGTCGGTGTGCTGGCCGTGATGGAGCGGGCCGGCATCGCCGCCGACACCGATCATCTACTCGAGCTTCAGAAGCACTACGGCGCCGAGGTCGTCGCGGTGTCCGCGCAGGCCCATGAGATCGTCGGGCGGCCGTTCAACCTCAGTTCACCCAAGCAGTTGCAGGCGATCCTGTTCGACGAGCTGGGCCTGCCCAAAACCAAGAAGATCAAGACTGGCTACACCACCGACGCGGACGCGCTGGCCTGGCTCGCCACTCAGGCCGACCATCCGCTCCTGGCGGTACTGTTGCGCCATCGTGACGTTGCCCGGCTGCGTACGGTGGTCGACTCGCTCATACCGATGATCGACGATGCCGGCCGCATCCACACGACGTTCAACCAGATGATCGCGGCGACCGGCCGGTTGTCCTCGACCGACCCGAACCTGCAGAACATCCCGATACGCACGGCGCAGGGCCGTCAGATCCGCCGGGCGTTCGTCGTCGGCACGGGGTACGAGACCCTGCTCACAGCCGACTACTCCCAGATCGAAATGCGCATCATGGCGCACCTGTCCGGCGACGAGGGACTGATCGAGGCATTCGCCTCCGGCGAGGACCTGCACACCTACGTGGCAGCCCAGGCATTCGGCCTGTCTGTGGACGCGGTTGATCCCGAGCTGCGCCGCCGGATCAAGGCCATGTCCTACGGGCTGGCGTACGGGCTGTCCGCCTTCGGGCTCGCCGGCCAGCTCGGCATCCATCCCGAAGAGGCCCGTACGCAGATGGAGGCGTACTTCGCCCGGTTCGGCGGGGTACGGGACTTCCTGCGCCGGGTGGTTGAACAGGCCCGTGCCGATGGTTACACGGAGACGATCCTCGGACGGCGCCGTTACCTTCCAGATCTTACCAGTGACAATGCGCAGCGTCGGCAGATGGCCGAGAGAATGGCGCTCAACGCCCCCATCCAGGGGTCCGCGGCGGACATCATCAAGATCGCCATGTTGGGCGTCGATCGGGCACTGCGGGAGCGCCGACTACGGTCGCGACTGTTGCTCCAGGTCCATGACGAGCTTGTGCTGGAGATCGCTGCGGGTGAGCGCGCCGAGGTCGAGACGCTGGTACGGGCCGAGATGGGAGCGGCATACCAGATGTCGGTTCCCCTCGACGTCAGCGTCGGTTGCGGCCTGACCTGGGATGACGCCGCCCACTGACCGCCCACTGTGGCTGCGTACTGTGGCTGCTCACCGTCGGTGCTCGCCCTTAGCGCTCACCCTCGGTGCCCGGCGGTGCAAGTGGTGGCGCCGGGTTACGGTGATGGGGCAGCGTTGTCTCCGGGTCGTGAATCGAAGATTTTTGACCTGTTTGGTCGCTCCCGGTAGTTGTCCGGTAGTTGTCGGGGCCCGGTAGTTGCCAGGGTGGTGTCGCGCCGGGCGGCGGCACCCTACCCCCGACGGCAGGAGGACCGTTCACCATGAGCGTTCCATCCTTCACGGATCGACGGCGATTCCTGGTCATACTTTCCGGCGGGGGCGTCCTCGCCTTCTCCGTCCTTGCGCTGCTTCCCTGGTCGCCGGGGCAGAACCAGCTGGGGACATGGCTGGCCGTGGCGATAAGCAGCGCCAACCTGATCACCGCGCTGTTGCTGGGACGCATCCGGCCGGTTGCCCATCACATCCTGGTGGTGTCCTCGGTCGTCGCGGTCACGATTGCGCTGTGTGACAGTGACGCCGGTAGGGACTCCGATCTTTATTTGCTCTGGTACGCCTGGATCGCCGCCTATGGAGCGATGGTTCACAGACTGTGGGTGGCGGTTGTCCATGCCGCGCTTGTCAGTGCGGGGGCCGTGGCCGGCTTCGCGTTCGAGGGCGACCTCGGTGTCGCGATGCCCGCGGTCGTGATGACCGTCTTCACCGTCACCGGGACGACCCTGGTGGTGTACGGATTCGGCCGCTGGAGCCAGCTGCTGGTGGACCGGGATCCGCTGACGGGGCTCGCGAACCGGGCCGGCCTGGCCCGGGTGGCCCAGCCCGCGATCGCCGCGTCGATCGCCGCCGGTCGCCACGCCGTGCTGGTGCTCCTTGACATCAACCGGTTCCGCGAGGTCAACGACGCCCTCGGTCATGACGCCGGCGACCGGCTGCTGCAGGCCATCGCGATGCAGTTGTGCAGCGTCCCGGTGGACCCCGCGTTCACCGGCCGTATCGGCAGCGATGAGTTCGCGGTCGTCATGTGCGGGGTGGAGCTGCCCGACGATCCCGAGGCCGCACGCGATCAGATGCGGACAATCGGCCGAACAGTGATCAGCCAGATCCTCGGTCCGTTCCGGATCGACGGCGTCGAGGTCGAGGTCGAGGCCAGCGCCGGTGTCGCGGTCGCCCCACTGCACGGCGCGAGTCTTGATGCCCTCCTACCTGCGGCGGACGCGGCCCTGCACGCGGCCAAGCGGGACGGCGAACGGGCCGGTGTCTGGGACCCGGCCATGGCCGGCGTCCGGCCGTGGGAACTCGCCCTGCACGCGCAGCTGCGCGCCGCCGTCGCCGGTGGCGAACTGGTCCTGCACTACCAGCCGCTGCAGTCCGCCCAGACCGGCCGCATCGCCGGTGTCGAGGCACTGCTGCGCTGGGCGCATCCCAATCGTGGTCTGCTGGCCCCCGGAGCCTTCCTGCCGATGGCGGAACGGTCCACTCTGATCATCGATGTGACCGAGTGGGTGCTCAACGAGGCGCTGCGCCAGTGCGCCGACTGGGCGTCGGCCGGCCACCACGTACCGGTGTCGGTGAACCTCTCGGCGCGGATGCTCGTCCGCGAGGACCTACCCGACCTGGTCTCGGCGACGCTGTCCGTGCACGGCCTGCCCGCCGACGTCCTGACGTTGGAGATCACCGAGAGCGCGCTGGTCACCCAGCCGGCCCGAGCCGCGGCGATGCTACGGGAACTGCGCACCCGCGGGGTGAAGTTGTCACTGGACGACTTCGGAACGGGTTACAGCTCGATGGAGATTCTCAAGGCGCTGCCGTTCGACGAGGTGAAGATCGACCGGGGGTTCGTCTCGGATGCGCACGGCAGCCTGCCCGACATCGCGATCGTGCGTACCGTCCTGGAGCTCGGCCATCGCCTGGGGCTGCGCGTCGTCGGCGAGGGCGTCGAGGATGCCCGCGCCCTGCGGATGCTGATGGAGCTCGGATGCGATCTTCTCCAGGGGGAGGCGATCTCGCGGCCGCTGCCTCCCTCGCCCGAGCTGCTGGCGCTGCTGACCGCGCAGGCATGCGCGGTCGTCTCGGCCGTTCCCGGGCCCGTTGCGACGGTGGAGCCCGATCCGGCGGCGGGCCCCGATCGCGTGGCGCGGCCGTTCCCGCCGGAACTCCTCGTGGCCGGACCGGCCGTTGTCAGACCGGCGGACGAACCCGCCCGGATCGCCGCGCTACGGCGGTACGAGATTCTCGATTCCGACAGCGAGCCCGAGTTCGACGAGATCGCCGCGCTGGCGGCCCGCCTGTGCGACACCCCGGTGGGATTCGTCGCGTTCCTGGACACCGACCGGGAATGGTTCAAGGCATGTCACGGCTCGACGGTGACCGAGCAACCGCGCGATGTGTCGGTCAGTCAGTGGGCGCTCGCCGAGACCGGGGTCTTCGAGATTCCGGACACGGCTGCGGACCCCCGCTTCATGCGCCTGGCCGGGATCGGGCCGCGCCGGTCATTCCGTTTCTACGCCGGAGCACCGATCACCACCCCTGATCGCAAGGTGATCGGTCATGTCGTGGCGGTGGACCGTATTCCGCATGCTCTCACCCCCGGCCAACGCGAGTCGCTCGCCGCCCTGGGACACCAGGTCATGCACGTGCTGGAGGCTCGCCGAGCCAACCGGATGCTGGCGGAGGTGACCAGGGCGCTGGGCGTGCTGGACCAGTTCTGGTATCCCGATCACCTGGAGTCGGCCGGGTCGATGGTCGCCGAGGTCTCCCGAGCGCTGCTCGACGCGGATGCGGCCAGCCTGCTGCTCGCTGACCTGCCCGGATCGACGGTGTTCCACGTGGTGGCCACCGTGACGAAGTCGGGCGGGGACGGAGCGACGAAGTCGGGCGGGGATGCGGCGACGCCCGCGCAGCGGTTCACCGGGCGCGACACCGTTGGCATCGGGGCCGTCCTGCGTACCCGGGCGCCGGTGTTCCTGGCCGACGTCGCCTCCTCGACGCTGTTCCCCGCAGATGTCGTGCGGCGGCTCGGTATCGCCTCTGCGCTGCTGGTGCCGCTTCCCGGCGAGGGCGGCCTGATCGGGCTCGTCGTGGCCCGCTGGATGGTCGGGCGGGACGAGGCCGATCAGGCCGGCTTGCGCGCCGTCACCCTGTTGGGCGGTCAGGCCGGGCATACCCTTGCGCGGTTGCGACGGGCCCAGGTCCATGTGCGGGAGATCGGTATCGACCCGGCAACCAGCCTCACCAGCCGCGAGCGCTTCCTGGCGATCCTGCAGGGCCTGCCCGCTCGAACTGTCCTCTGCCTGTTCGCGGTGCTCGGTGCGCCTTCGGATGCGTGTTCGGGCACGTGTTCGGGCACGGGCTGCATCTGTGGTGACGAGCACATCCTCAAACAGTTCGCCGGCCAGCTGCGGGCGGCCGCCGGTCCCGGTGCGGAGCTGGCGCGGTGGTCGCACAACCGCTTCGTCGTCGCCTTCCCGGCTGGGAGCCACACCGGGTCGGACGAGATGATCGCCCGCCTGCGGGTGACATGGGACGGGGAGCCCAGGCCGTCGTTCGTGGTCGGCACCGCGGTGACCGAAGTCGATCAGCCACCGAGCGCCGCTCTGGGTGATGCTGAGAATGCGCTGCGGGCCGCTCAGCGAGCCGTCGGCCGAACCCTGGTGTCACGGGTGAACGGTGGGACGCGCGGCATCGCCGCCGGCGACCGTGCCGGTGCCCGGGCCTGACTGGCCTGACTGGCCGGCGGTGACATCGTGTCGGTACCGGCGCCCCAGCGCGGTGACGAGCACGTCGGCACCCAGGAGCAGGACCGCGATCCAGGACACGGTCGCGATCCGCCCGAACGCCCTGACCCACTCCCCGTCGCTGGGCAGGCCGTGGCGCAGCTGGACCTGGATGACATAGGCGGCGCTCAGAGCCAGCAGGACCGCCGGCCCGAGCGTGAGCAGGGTCCGGCCGCGAGGCACGAGCAGCGCGGCCAGGGTTGCCAGCCCGGTGACGATGGCCGCCACCGGGTTCACCAGTGCCATGGCGATCAGGGCGGCCCCCGCCGCCGCAAACACCGCAACCATGATTGGTACCCGCGGGGCCC
>NZ_CAUVXG010000042.1:0-5034 GCF_963555885.1 Protofrankia sp. Cr2 | reverse complement strand
GCGGCGCCGGAGAGCACCAGAGCACGGCGCACCAGCCGTTGGGGGGTCCAGCGCAGATCGACGGTGAAGCTGGACGCGGTCGGAGTGATCCGCCAGCCGTTGGCGTAGCCGTCCACCAGCCGTGGCGCGCCGTAGTCGATGGTCGTCGATCCTCCCGTTGATGTTCCCCGTGACGTCGCCTTCCAGCCGGCGGACAGGCTCTGCCCGAGCACCAGCCAGAACGGCGTGCCGGGTTGGGCGTTGGTGACCCGCAGGGCGAACGATGTGTCGCTCGATCCGGTGACCGCCGCCACCGGCGTGCGGGCGGTGCCCTCGCCCGATGATCGGACCGGGGTGCCCTGGTCGGTCGGTGCGACCGATCCGGCTGCAGTGATCGGCGACGCGCCCCCACCGGGTTCGGAGGCCAGCACCAGTCGGTCCAGGTCGTATCCGACTTCGGCTCCCGCCGTGGTGCGTAGCGTATGGTCGCCGGCGTCCAGGGTGATGGGAGTGCCGCAGAGCGACACCAGCAGACCCTTGCGGGCGAGCGCGTCGGTGCTGGAACCGGTGATCCGTACCGAGACCGGGTGCCCGTCGAGCGTGAGGAGATCGCTACGGCATTCGCCGGGTAGGGCTGCTGCCGCCGGGG
Organism: Protofrankia sp. Cr2; assembly: GCF_963555885.1. NCBI lineage: Bacteria > Bacillati > Actinomycetota > Actinomycetes > Frankiales > Frankiaceae > Protofrankia > Protofrankia sp. Cr2. The sequence goes on along the minus strand of NZ_CAUVXG010000042.1, from coordinate 4,406 downwards.
GAACCCGCAGGCCGGCGAGATCGACCTCGGCCAGTCCGACCGGCATCGTGATCTGCTGCTCGCCGATCGGGTCCCGGGTGGTGACCGATCGGATGCTGTCGACCACAAGACGGATGTTGCTGCCCCGGACGGGGGGGAAGGAGACGGTGACCGTCCGACCGGCGCCTGGATCTCCGATCCTGCCACCCGGCATGTCGGTGATCGGCGGGATGGTCAGCGTGTCCACCCGCTTACCGTCCACGACCAGACCGAGTGCCCTCGGCACGGAATGGCGCCCGTCGGCCACCACCGACAGGGTCAGCGTCGAGAAACTCACCGGCTTCGGGGAATTGACCTGGATCCAGGCGTCGGTCTGCATCCCGAAGCCCGGACTCCACAGCGTCGTCGGGTCACCGTCGAACGCACCGGCGCTGCCGGCGGCCAGATCACCGGGTAGTCGGCCCGACGACTCGGTGGTCACCCGGTCCGACGGTCGGCCCGTGGACGTACCCAGGACCAGGTCGTTGGCATAGGCGGACGCGCGGGCGGTGCCGGTGAGGGCGAAGGTACGTGCGGTGGGCAGGGTGAACACCCGGGCCATGGCCGCCTCGGTGTCGGACCGGAACGGTTCCGCCGGGTTCGCCCGGTCACGGGTGACCTGCAGCATGAGCCGGTGTTCCAACGATGCTCTGCCTGTCGTGGTCAGCAGGTCGGTGGGCATCCGCAGGAGCTCGTTCGCGTGCGGGGACGTGCCGTCCGGTCGGACGATGTCGACTTCGGCGAACCCGACGCTGGACAGATCCGCGTAGTCGGCACGGACTCCGGTGTTGGTCTCCTCGACGGTGATGTCTAGGCGGGTGAAGCCACGGGTCGGGAAGGTGACCAACTGGCCGGATTCGGTCCGAGACGCGGCGGTGAGGTTCACGCTCACCGGTGAGCCGCCGTCGAACCGGAGCGTCGCCTGTGTGATCCACCGGTTGGGGGAGCCGCGTACCGGTTGGACGAGGCGGACCCGGTCGGTGCGCACCGGGTTCGCCACGGTGATCTGGAGGCGTTGGCCCACCGGGTTGGCGAACGCGCCGACCTGCCACGCGGTGTCGAGGTCGCCGTCGACCGCGCCCACCGGACGTTCCGGCGGGCTGTAGGCGAACGCATTGCCGTAGCTGGTTGCGCCGACAGCGGCGATGTCGCCGGGCTGGCCGGGGGCGTGCAGCACCGCGACCGTCTGGGCCGCCGTGGTCTGGTCCGGAAAGACCGGTAGTCGGTTGTCGTTGGGGTCGGGTGCCAGCGCAACCGTGTCGGGGCTTTCCACGTAGCCGTAGTTGTCCCGGATCGAGCCCCACCGTTCGGCCCGGCGCCTGTTGCTGTCGGTGAGAAGAAGATCGGCGCCGTCGGCCAGGGCCTGGCTGACCGATGCCGGGTCGGCCGCCATCGACGCGGTGTAGAGAATGGCCCGGTTCGTCCGGAGCGGGTCGGCCAGCAGGCCCGCGGCCGCGGCGTCGACCAGCCCCTCCCCGTTGCCGCTGACCAGCAGTGGGGCACCGGTCGCCGCCGTCCGCACGATGGGTTGTGGGTTGGTGATTCCGAAGACGGCCAGGGCCGGCGGGTTGACCGCGTCCGGTGGCGTACCCAGGGCTAGCTCATCGTTGACGGGAATGCGTGGTGCGTCGGTGACCGGCGGGCCGAAGCGGCGTGGCGCGCCAAGCCCGGCGGGCACCGGGTCGGTGAACAGCGCCCAGGTCGGCACCGGCCGCGGGGTGCGGAAGCGTTCGTACTGCTGATTGCTGCGCAGCACGATGTCACCGACTCCCATCAGCCGGGCGATGTCGGCCAGCGAATCGGTTTCGAACACACCTTCCTGCATCCGGCGGTCCAAGGCGCGCAGCAGATCGGCGGATGCGGCGGCGCTGAACGGGATCAGCTCCCGCACCAGGTAGGGGCGCTTGGTCAGGCCGGGCAGGACGGGGTCGAGGGTGGTTCCCCAACGGTAATGGGCGAAGTCCGCACCGGGCAGTTCCAGCACCCGGGTGGCGGGACCGGCCGCGTCCAGCGCGGTGGCGACCTGGCCCTCGTAGGCGGGGATCTGTTCGGGGCGGTCCAGATCCGACTCGATGAACCGGCCGCGCCACAGCGGACTGAGGTTCGCCACTATCAGGACGATGACGATGATCCATGCGGTGGTGGGCGCCAGGCGGTGCAACCGGGCCCGGGTACCGGGGCGGCGGGTATCGCGGCGGCGGGCGCCGCCGGAGCGCCGCCGCAGGCGCCCACCGACGGTGCCGAGCGTGGTGGTCGGGCGCTCGTTGCCGAGCGCGGTGGCCAGCCGTTCGCAGGCCGCCATGAGCCCGCCGGCGAGCAGTACCGACAGACCGAGCGCGACCAGCGGTACCGCCCGGGGCATCGAACGCAGCGCGAACCCGGCGGTGGATGCCTGCGCGAACGCGCGGAACGCCGCGCCCAGCGGCGAGGGGTGGTCATAGGGGTACACGCCCACCGCGACCGTGGTACCGACGAGTACCAGCAGGACGAAGTATGCCTTGTAGCCCCATCGCAGCAGCGCCGCGCCCGCCAGCGCGAGCACCGGTATCGCGAAGCTCGCGGCGATCACCCATGCGGTCTGGGTGTAGTCACGCGACGGAGTGATCCACGTGCCGAGAGCGTCCTGGCCGTAGAAGTACCAGTTGCCCAGGCCGCGCAGGACCTCCGACGCCTGCGAGGCGCTCGCCACCGTCTTGAGCGTCTCGCTGTAGGCGAGAATGTCCACCCCGTAGCCGGCCTGGGTGACCAGACCCGCGATCCACCAGGCCGAGCACAGCACGACCAGTATGCCGGCTCGGACGATCATGCCCAGTGCGGGGCCGAGCCGGACCTCCCGGGTCCCCCACAGGGCGAAGGGCAGCCACAGCATCGGCGCCAGCAGCACGAAGATCAGACTGGCCGCGTTGCTGCTGCCGACCAGCGCGACGGTGACACCGAACGCGGCCGGCCAGCGCCAGCCGTCCGGCCGCCAGGCCGCGCGGCCGCCCCGGGCCTCGCGCAGCCCCCGGACGGTGATCCCGAGCAGCCAGCCAAGGCCCGTGTACGGCAGCAGGATCGCCGACATTCGGGCCTCGTACTCCAGGACATAGGGGCTCAGCATGTAGGCGGCCGCGGCGACGAAGGCGGACCTGTTCGGCCAGCGAAACGACCGCATGCAGAACAACACGCCGGCGCCCGCCAGGAACAGCACCGAGCCGGTCCACAGCCGCTGGGCGACCCATGCGGGCAGACCGACGAGGTCGACGAGCCAGAAGAAGGCGCCCTGCGGGAGGAGGAAGCCGATGTTCTGGTGGGTGACCGCACCCATCCCGATGTTCGGGGCCCACATGATCCCCGCATGACTGATCAGCCGTTGCGGGTCTATGTACAGATATGCCTTGGTGTCGACGCCGACCCGTCCGGGCGCCGTGAGCAGCAGCGGCAGGTAGGCGATCGCGGCCAGCAGCGATGCGGGCCACGACGGCAGCCACCGGCGTCGCAGCGGCGACGACTCGCCGCCGGCGGCCGGGCGGCCGCCGAACCGGCGGGGAAGAGCTCGCCGCGGATGTGCCGATGGTGCGGTCAGGGTCACCGGTCCAGCCCAATCGTCCTGGTTCGGCTCCCGGTCGCTGGTGCGGCAGGGAGGAAGACGGCAGCACGCCGCAGGCCGGGCACTGCGGGGCCTACGGTGATCGCGAAGCGTGTCCGAAGCATCCTAATCCGCCCCCGCGACGCTTCCGACCAGCGATGATCGCACGCTCACCGGAGGGCCGTGCGGCGGGCATTGGACCAGACCAGTAGTCCCGTGCCGGCGGCCAGTACCGCATGCAGCGCGAGTTCCAGCCGGGCCGTCGCCACCGGGGCACCGCCGACCCACCAGACGCCCGCAACGGCGAGGGCCGTCGCGGCCGCGAGCACCACCAGGACGCCGCGCGCGCCGACGGCCAGCAGGTAGTGCGTGAACAGGACGGTTGCCCCGAGGCAGGTCATCGCCCCGGCCAGCGGCGCGAGGGCGCTGGCGGATGCGGTCAGCCGCGGGCCGAAGGCCAGTGCCAGTCCACCCGCCGGAGCGAGCAGGGCGACGAGGAGAAGCCCGGCGGCCGGCACCGCGAGCATCGCCAGGGTCGCGCCCAGCTGATGCAGCGCGTGTTCACCGTGGTGGCGGCGGGTCGCGGTCTCGGGCAGCAGGAAGCCCCCCAGCACGACCGCAGCGAAGACCAGCGCCTTGCACGCGACGGACACCGCCGCGTACGAACCGGCCTCGGCGGAGCGGTGCGCGCCGATCGCCAGCACATCGACGTTCTGGAGCACGCCCAACAGGACCAGGGCGCTCAGCGCGGCGCCGACCTCGACGGCCAGCCGGTTCGGTGCCGACACGGGCGGGTCGGTGGCGAGCACGGTGTCGGCAC
>NZ_CAUVXG010000041.1:40603-45572 GCF_963555885.1 Protofrankia sp. Cr2 | reverse complement strand
GGAGCTATACAGTAGTGTGTAGTATAAAAATTATACTCGTTATCTTTACGTTATTAGTCGATACTGTGATGACTCGCCCGGTGTCGGCGCTGTTGTACGTGTCAGCCGAGACGATCAGTACGTAGACGGGTGCGTCGGCCCGTGCCCCCACCTCATCCTGTTGCGCGCCCGCGCAGCTCCTCCAGGCGGGCGAACTCGCCGTCCAGATACTCCGGTGTTATGCCTGAGAACGGTGTTGCGCTCCTGCTGCCGAGCGAACCGAGCGGTCCAGATCGATTCCGTCAGGGTCTTGCCCACCCATGCCGACAAGGTGAGCCCCGCGGCTGCCTGTGCGTCGGCCTTGTCGGCGCCGGCCGCGACATGTGCGTCGCACCAGCGCTGGCTGCTGAGCGACATGAACTGCCTGCACTCCTCGGATGCGGCCCAGGCCGCCTTCTCGTGCGGGTCCACCGCATGGTCGGACGACAGATGCAGGCCGAGGCCCATAAGAGCGACCGGCAACAGGGGACACGGCGTCAGCCGATCCACGTCACGCGCAGGACAGTGATCGTGATCCACTTTTCTTCGATGCTGTACGTCAGGAGCCCGTACCCGAAGACCGCTCGCCACAGCTCGGTGCGCTTGTCGAAGGTGGCGTGCCGACGCGGGTCGGCCGCGAGTCGATCCAGCAGCGCGTCTAGTTCCCGCCGGCCCTCAGCGGGCAAGGAGTCACGCTGTTGCTCGGCGTAGGTGACCCAGCGGATCGTGTATCTTGCCATCGGTGTTCTCCGGGTCACGGGGTGGATGAGGTGTGGTGGCGCCGAACACGGTGGGGTCTCCCGCCTGGATCCGCAGCCGGTCCGCGAAGGCGCCGGCCTCGATCTCCGGGTTGGCGGTGAGTACCGCCCGTCCCCACCAGCGGTCGATCACTTCGACAACCGGGCCGAGATCGAGGGTGTCGTCCGCGCTGGCGAGCGCGATCCGTAGCTCCGCCACGAATACCTGGCGGTCGTCGGGGTCGAGAGCGTCACGGATCGCGGGCCCGTTCTTCTCGACCCGGTTGCGGACTCCGTAGATCGGGATCGTGTCGGCCATGCTGCTCATTATGGTTCGGCGACCTCGGGGTCGTCCGCATCGGATCTACTGGGAGAGGACGAGCGACCCGCACCCGGGCCACGCTGGACGTGCCGACCGGGACCCGCCCAGCGCTGGCGGGCGAGCGGTCGTCCGAACCTCGCGCCGGCGGGCCGGCGGTCGTTCGAACGATGTGACTTTCGTGCTGCTCCCACAGCAGCGGATTCACATCCTTCGGCCGGCGGGCGAGCGGTCGTCCGAACCTCGCGCTGGCGGGCCGGCGGTCGTTCGAACGATGTGACTTTCGTGCTGCTCCCACAGCAGCGGATTCACATCCTTCGGCCGGCGGGCGAGCGGTCGTCCGAACCTCGCGCTGGCGGGCCGGCTCAGCCGTGCTTCGGCCTCTTTCCGATCACACCCGCGGCCTCCCACGCGGCGAGCTGGGCGTCGGAATGCCCGAGGATGCCGCCGAGGACCTCGCGGTTGTGCTCGCCCAGGAGCGGAGGGGTCCGTCGGTGCACGGGCGGGTGCGGTCCACCGGAGAAGCGGATCGGGTAGCCGGAGTGGGTCGCCGATCCGACGACCGGGTGGCCGGCGAGCTCCTCGAAGAAGCCGCGGGCCTGCAGCTGCGGGTTGGAATCCAGGAAGGCGCCGTTGCCGACGACCGCAGCTGGCACGCCGTGGCTGACGAGGACGTCTTCGACCTCGGCCGCACCGCGTGCGGACGTCCAGGCGTTGATGGTCTCGTCGATGGCGTCGTGCTGGGCCCGGCGCTGGTCGCGGTTGTTCAGGCAGTCCCATCCCGACGGTTCACCGAGCGCCTTGCGCAGCCCGTGCCACTGTCTCTCGGTCTCGACCGAGACCGCGACCCAGGTGTCACCGCCGGAATCACCGCCGGAATCACCGGCGAGGTAGAGCCCCTGCGGCGCGGCGGTGGGGCCCCGGTTCCCGTCTCGCGTCAGGAACGCCCCGTAGGCGCTGAACTCGGCGTACTGCTCGGCACAGATGTTCAGCGCTCCGCCGAGCATCGGAGCCTCGATGAGAGAGCCCTCTCCGGTGCGCCGGCGGTGCTCGAGGGCCAGGGAGATCGCGATCGTTGCGTGTGAGCCTGCGAGTGGATCGCCGACGGAATTGGCGAACTGCGGCGGCGCGTCGGGGTAGCCCGTCATCCAGGCGATGCCGGAGACCGCCTCAATGGTCTGTGCATAGCCGGATCGGTCCCGCCACGGGCCGTCGGAACCGAACGCTGGTAGTCGTGCGTAGATGAGGTCGGGCCGCACGGCCTTCAGGACGTCGTAGGTCAGCCCCCACGAGGTCATGACGCGGGGTGTGAAGTTCTCCACGAGGACGTCCGAGTGTGCGACGAGCTCGAGGAGCAGCTCCCTGCCCTCCTCGCTGCCCAGGTCGAGGGTGATGCCCCGCTTGCCCGCGTTGCCACCGTGGTAGCTCGGACCTGTCTCCCACCAGAGGTCCTCGCGGAACGACCTGGCGCCGCGCATCCTCATGCCGTCCGGCCGGGACACGGACTCGACCTTGATGACGTCGGCGCCGAGCATGGCGAGCACGTAGCCGACGATGGGTCCTGCCCAGAACGCGGTGAGGTCGCAGACCCGAAGGTCCTGGAAGGGGAGCGCCGCCGGTTCGGTCCCCGTGGTCAGCTCTCGCGGGGTGCAGGTGGTCGTGACCTTCGCGGTGTGCTCGCCGAGCATGGGCGCCGGCGCGAAGTCACGCAGCTGGAGGTTGCTCCGCGGGAAGCGGTAGGGATGGGCGGGCTGGACGAAGCCACCCCGGGGGTTCGTCGTCATGAGCCCGTTGGCCACCAGGTGGTCGAACCGCGGTGTGAGCGCACCGTTGCCGACGGGGGCGACCGGCACGCGCAGCGCCTCTGCGATCTCGATGACCTCGTCGGTGGTGTGCGTCGTCATCCACTCGGCGAGCGCGGGCGCCAGCTCCTTGCGGCGGACGATCCGCTGCTCGAGGCGGATGAGATGCTCGTCGTCCATCCAGTCCGTCCGCTCGACCATCAGGCAGAAGTCGAGCCACTGCTGGCCGGTCACGACCATGAACGCGACCCAGCCGTCCTTGGTGCGCTCGATGCCGGGGAAGTTGAGCAGGCGGCGGGCATACGGCGGGACCCCGGCGATGCTGCGGTAGTTGACCTCGTACATGGTGTGGGTCAGCACGATCGACTCGAGCATCGAAAGGTCGAGGAGCTCGCCCTGGGCGGTGCGCAGGCGCCGGCGGTAGGACGCGAGCAGTCCGACCCCGCCGATCATGCCCGACAGCCACTCGCCGGTCCGCCCGCCGACGGAGACGGGCGGCCGGTTCGGGGTGCCTCGTGCGAACACCCCGCCCGAGATGGCCTGGAGCGTGAGTTCGGTGGCCGGCCGGCCGGCCCACGGGCCCGCCAGCCCGAAGGGGGTGATCGACAACACCAGAGCGGTCGGGTTGAGCTCCCGCAACCTGGCCGGGCTCATGCTGGCGGCGAGTTCGGACCCGGGTGACCAGACGATCGCGTCCGCCCAGCGGACGAGGTCCAGCGCCTCCTCGAGGGTGGGCACGGCGGACTGTTTGGACGCGGCGAGGACCTTGAACAGGGCGCCGTCGTCGTCCGCGGCTATGGCCGCGCCGCTCGCTGACCAGCGGCGCAGGGGGTCGCCGGCGGCGTCCTCGCACTTGACGACCTCAGCTCCGGCGTCGGCGAGCAGCTTGGTGGCGTAGCCGCCGGCGATGCCGATCGAGAGGTCGAGGACGCGGAAGCCGTCCAGGGGCGCGGGCACGGGTTCTCCTATCGGTGTCTGGGCAGGCCGAGCACGCGTTCGGCGATGATCGTCTTCTGGATCTCCGACGTGCCGCCGCCGATGCGCAGACCGAAGGAGATGAACCACGGCTGCGACGCGGACTGGTCGTGGCGGGCGTGCAGGTGCCGGACGTCGTAGTTCAGCTCGGTCGCGAGGAGCTTCAGCGCCGACGGTCCCGCCCCTTCGATGCCGGCTTCCTGCTCGTCAACCGACTGCTCGAGCAGGGCTCGCACGGCGAGGGCGCGCACGGTGAGTTCCGCGACCTCCGCGGTCGCGACGGGATCGTCGGCCACGAGCTGGCTGAGCCGGCGTAGCGCATGCAGGGCGCCGAGCACGATCGGGGCGGTGATGGTGCTGCGCTCGAAGAGCAGGGTCGTCGTCGCCACCTGCCAGCCCTGACCCACCGCTCCGATCACGTTGGCCAGTGGGACGCGTACCTCGTCGAAGCGCACCTCGCAGAACTCGCTCGGCCCGCCGATCGTCCGCAACGGCCGGATGGTGATACCGGGAGAGTCCAGGTCGACCACGGCGTAGGTGAGACCACCGTGTCGGCTGTTCGGATCCGTGCGCACGAGCAGCTCCGCGATGTCGGCGTACTGCGCGAACGTGCTCCACCGCTTCTCGCCGGTGACTATCAGGGCGTCCCCGTCGACGACGGCCCTGGTGCTGATCGCGGCGAGGTCCGACCCGGCGCCGGGCTCGGAGAAGCACTGGGCCGCGATGATCTCGCCCCGCAGGATGCCCGGCAGCCATCGTTGCTGTTGCTCGGGAGTGCCTCGCGCGATGACGGTCGGCCCCGCGTGGGAGAGTGCGACGAGGAACAGGCCCGTCATCGTGTCCCCACCGGCGAGCGCGATCTCCTCGTGGAACGCCAGCTGCTGGCGGGCACCCGCGCCACGGCCACCGTGGCTCTTCGGCCACGCCACGCCCGCCCAGCCGCCGTCGTGTAGCTGGCGCTGCCAGGCGCGTTGGCGCTCGACGTCCGCGGGCGTGAGCTCATCGCCGATCGCTGAACCACCATGCACGGGTGGCGGAGTGTGGTCGCGCAGGAAGCGACGGAGCTCGGTGCGGAACGAGTCGAGGTTGTCGCTCTCGACCGCGGTCGGGGTGGCCAT
>NZ_CAUVXG010000041.1:38178-39949 GCF_963555885.1 Protofrankia sp. Cr2 | reverse complement strand
GGGTCACGAGGCAGCCTCCTCGGTGGTCAGCAGGGCGGCGACGGTTACCCGGTCGACCTTGCCGGTGTCCAGGCGCGGAATGGCGGCGACGAACCGGATCCTGCGGGGGAGCTCGTAGGCCGCCAACTCGGCCCGCAGGGACTGGCGGAGCCCCTGCTCGGTGAGCCCGGCCGCGCCGACGACGACGGCGACCGGGATTTCCCCGAGCCGGTCGTCCGCCACGCCGGCCACGGCGCTGTCCACCACGCCGTCGATCCGGTTGAGCGCGCTCTCGACCTGTGCAGGGTAGACGTTGAAGCCCCCGCAGAGAATCAGGTCCTTGACCCGACCGACGACGCTGACGAACCCGTCGGAGTCAAGGGCACCGAGGTCACCGGTCGCGATCCAGCTGCCCGTCGTGGTGGCACTCAACCGACCGTCGGCGTCGAGGTAGCCCGACATCGCCGACGCGGCGCGGGCCTGGATCTCCCCGATGCACCCCCGCGGCAGCTCCACCCCGTCGGCGTCGACGATCCGCACCTCCACGCCCGGAGCGGCGCGTCCGACGCTGCCCGGGGGCCGCCGTCCGGCCCCGACGTCGTCGGGCCGTTCGAACGCGATGGCGCCGGCGAACTCCGTCTGGCCGTAGTTGCGCAGCACGGGCACGCCGTAGCGGGTCTCGAAGGCGACGCGCGTGCTCTCGGGCAGCGGCGCGGTGCCGACGGTCACGCTGCTGACCCCGGGGAGCGTGACCGACGCAGCTGCCTGCACCAGCTCGTAGACCATCGACGGGGTCAGGCGCAGCACTCCGATCCTGCTCTCGGCCGCGATCCGCGCGACCAGCTCGACGGAGAACTTGTGGCACAGCAACACCGGCTTGCCCAGCCACCATGACGTCAGCGAGGTCAGGAACCCACCCATGTGCGCGATGGGGACGAACACCGGCTGCGGCTCGCGGGCCGGTGTCCGCACCGGTCGGCCCGCCGGTGGTAGTCCGCTGCCGATGGCGATGCCGCGGATGCTCGCTTCGAGCGCAGCGAAGGCGATCGCGGCGCCCTTGGGCCGCCCGGTCGTCCCCGAGGTGAACATGACCAGGGCCTCGTCGGGAGGTGCGGTGCGGGCTTGGGTCGCCGCGCCCACGGGGCGCAGACGTGCCTCGACGCCGTCCGGGTCCGGATCGACGATCGTGGCGCAGCCGGCGTCGCTCGCCCTGCGGGTCACCTCGGCGTCCGGCAGCAGGCGCCCGAGCGAGACGACGCTCCCGCCGGCCCGCCACGCGGCATGCAGGGCGACGACGGACGCGAGGTCGTTGCCCAGGCGGATGCCGGTCCGGGTACCGGGCTGCAGCCGGCTGCTGAGCGCCGCACTGGCCGCGGCGAGCTCGCCGAACGTCGCCGAGGTCCCGGCCGAGGTCCCGGCCGGGGTGCTGACGGCGAGCGACAGGGGGTGCTGTGCGGCTGTACTGGCGAGTAGTTCACGCAGCGGCGCTCGCCAGGATGGTGGAGTGCTCACAGGGGCAGTGTCCGGGCAGAGGGGGCACCTGGACCCATGCCCGATCGAAACCGTCGTTCTCGACCGGATGCTTGCGCCGGTCGCCGCGGGCGAGTCGACTTGTGGACGTTATGAACCTTCTTCCCAGTGCCGACGGTTGGGCCCTAGCGCGGGCGACGCGTGACGTTCTCGAGCGCGAGGGTATCGCCGCGACCGTGCGTCGCGAGGCGGGCGTAGGCGCCACGGGCGCTCGGCGTGAGCGCATGGTGGACCTGGCGGAGCTGGGTATTCCCGCGGTTCT
>NZ_CAUVXG010000041.1:21458-37806 GCF_963555885.1 Protofrankia sp. Cr2 | reverse complement strand
TGGCCGAGCCGGTGCTCGATGCGGCGGTCGTGGCCACGGCACTGCTCGCCGGCGGCGCCGCCGGTACGGCGTTGGCGGAGCGGATCCTCGCGGGCGACGTGGTCGCGGCGTTCGATCCTGCTCCCGCAGACCTCGCGGTCGTGGCCGAGCCGCTGCCGCCGGACGTCCTGCTGGCCCCGGCCCCGGACCGTCGCTCGCTGCGGGTCCATGCGGTCCTCGGTGATCCGGTGGACGTCGACGACATGGACCCCACCCGTCCGCGGGTGAGCCGTCGACTTCGCGATCTCCCTGTGGTCGACGAGATCGAGATCGAGATCGCAGGTCCCGTCCTCCTCGAACGGGCCTCGGCGCTCGGCCGGATACTGCGGGCCGCCGAGCTTGTGGGGGCGGGTGAGGTCGCGATCGTTACGACCAAGGTCTACCTGGGCGGGCGCGAGCAGTTCGGTCGGCCGATCGGGGCATTCCAAGCGGTCCAGCACCAACTTGCGTCCGCCTGGTCCGGGCTCCAGGCCGCCCGCGCCTGCGTGCGAGCCGCGGCTGCCGCGTGGGACTCGCGGGATCGCGACGCCTACGCGCTCGCCGCGGCGGGGAGCCTGGCTGCGGTCGAAGCCGTCGCCGTCGCCGGCGAGCGCTGCCTGCACCTGCACGGCGGCATGGGCTACGCCTGGGAGACAGGCATGCACCTGACGGTGCGCCGGGCAGAAGCGGTCCGGCGCCTCAACGGTCCCCGACACGCACTCCACGCTGCGGCGCTCGGCGCGCTGGCAGCCCGGTGAAAGGAGACCAGTGAGTGGGAGACCAGTGAGTGTAGGAACGAGCAAGTGGAGTGGTCGGGCGACGGAGGAGCCCGGCCGCGGAGGGCGCGAGCGAGGGAGCGAACCGGAGGCGCTGTGGGCATCGGACTGACCGAGCAGGAGGCGTGGGAGCGCATCCGTGGCGCCCATACCGCGATCGTGACGACGCTGAAGGCTGACGGCTGGCCGGTCGCCCTGCCGAGCTGGTTCGTGGTCGACGGCTCGGACATCTACCTGCGTACCCCGGCGAAGAGCAGGAAAGTGCTGCGCATCAGCCGCGATCCCCGCGCCTCGTTCCTGATCGAGTCGGGGCGGGCCTGGGTGGAGCTGACCGCGGTCCAGCTGTCGTGCGAGGCGACGGTCCTGGACCGCGCGCTCGACAGGGAACAGGCGGTCCGCGTCGCGGAGCTGAGCGACACGAAGTACGCGGGCTTCTCGTTGCCGACCGCGGGGCTGCCTACGGCGACGGCCGCGCACTACGGATCGGGTATGGTCACGATCCGGCTGCGACCGGTCGGCCCGCCGGTGACGTGGGACAACAGCCGCATTCGCCTGGCAACCCATCGATAGACAGGGCTCACGCTCGCGCTTACCGTCGATACCGTGAACGAGGCAGGGTTAGTTCGCCCCCACGTGTTTTCGACCGGTCCAGCGGCGAGTCCAGGGGACGAGGTGGCCCGCCTGACCGCCGCGGCGCGGGCTGCGCTGGCCCGTGGCGGCTGGTGGGGCTTCAAGGTCGAGAGCGTGCTGCGCACCGCCGGCCTGTCGACGCGGTGCTTCTACCGTCACTTCGAGACCAAGGATCACCTCCTGCTCCACCTGCTGGAGGAGGACGTCTCGCGGGCGAGCAAGCGCCTCGAACGGGTGTGCACCGACCCTGACCCGCTGGTGCGGGTCCGCGCCTGGTTCGACGGCGTGCTGGACATGGCCTACGTGCCCCGGGTGGCGAAGCCGACCGTGCTCTTCGCGACGCACTGGCGCCACCTGCTCGGCATCTTCCCGGACCAGGTCGAAGCCTGTCGCGCGGCCCTGACCGCGCCGCTGGTCCGCGCCCTGGCGGATCTGGTCGCCTCCGGTGCGGCCGGCCCCGGCGTCGACGCCGAAGGTGACGCCCTGGGCCTGTTCCACATCGTGTCCGGCCCGGCCGCCGACGTCATCTCCCGCGGCGGGTCACCCGACCGCGCGACGACCGAGGCACAGATCCTGCCCTTGGTGGACCGCATCCTCGGCGTCACGCTCCCGGCGGCCAGCCGTCATGCGTGGCAGCTCGAAGACGGCTGACTCGAAGACGGCTGAGAAGCCGCTTTCCCGCCGGAACCTTGCCCGACCGGCACCCGGCGCAGTTGGCTGGAAGCGCCATGGATGAGACACCCGTACAGCTGCGTGCCCGGTTCGCCGAGTTCCTCGACACCCACGACCCTGGACCCGCGCCCAAGCACGCGGGCGAGCGTCTGGCGTGGCAGCGGTCCTGGGCCGCCCTGCTCGTCGACGAGGGCTTCGCGGCCCCCGGCTGGCCCCGCGAGTGGGGCGGCATGGAGCTGTCCCTCGCCCATCAGGTCGCCTACACCGAGGAGCTCTCCCGGCGCCGGCTGCCGCCGCACCCGAGCGGGGGCACCTTCGTCGTCGGTCCGACGTTGATCGTGCACGGCACGCGGGAGCAGCGTGAGCGTTACCTGCGGCCGGCGCTGCGCGGGGACGAGATCTGGTGCCAGGGGTTTTCCGAGCCAGACGCCGGCTCCGACCTGCCGAGCCTGCGCACCCGCGCCCGCCGCGACGGCGATCAGTACGTCGTCACCGGGCGCAAGGTCTGGATCACCAACGCCCGCGCCGCCGATCGCATGTTCGCCCTGGTGCGCACCGGTACGCAGGAGCAGCGTCAGGACGGCATCAGCTACCTCCTGATCGACATGCACGCTCCGGGCGTCACCGTCTCTCCCCTGGTGGACATGACGGGCAACACGTCGTTCTTCGAGGTCACGTTCGACGAGGTCGGCGTGCCGGTCTCCGATCGCGTCGGCGAGGAGGGCGGGGGCTGGCGGATCGCCCGCACGAGCCTCGGCCACGAACGGTCGACGGCCTTCATCACGCAGGCGTCGAAGTACCGCCGCGTTCTGGACGAGCTGGTCGCGCTCTCCGTGCGCCTCGACCGCGCCGGTGACCCGCTCGTCCGCCAAGCGCTGGCCAAGGCGGAGACCGACCTGCAGGTCGTGCGTCTCGGCGGGCTGCGGGTCCTCGGTGACCTCCTGCGGGGACGTGAGCCGGGTCCGGGGGCGTCGTTGGGACGCCTCGTCTTCACGGAGTTCGAGCAGCGACTGCACGCCCTCGCCGTCGAGATCACCGGACGGTCGGCGGTGCTCGCGCCGGGCCGGGCCCATCCGGTCGAGGGTGGGCGGTGGTCGGCGGGCCTGCTCGCCACCCGCGCCAGCACGATCGGGGCGGGGACCGCGGAGATCCAGCGCAACACCATCGCCGAACAGGTGCTCGGCCTCCCGCGAGAGCCGGCCGCATGAGCGCCGGTGAGGTTGTCGTCGGTACCGACGGCGGCCTGCTCGAGATCGTCCTGGACCGCGCGCCGACCCGCAACGCACTGCGAGCCGTCGACATGCACAGGATCACCGACGCGGTCACCGACGCGGTCGACGGCGGAGCCGTCCGGGCGGTCCTCATCCGCTCGGTGGGGCCGCACTTCAGCGCGGGCGCGGACATCGTCTCGGTGAATGCGTCCGGTACCGAACGCCCCGTCACCGGTGGACTGATCCGGGCGGTCCGTGCCGGCGCGAACCGCATGATCCAGACGTTGTGGGACTGCCCGCTGCCCCTCGTCGTCGCCGTGCAGGGTCGGGCGATGGGCCTGGGCGCTCACCTGGCACTTACCGCCGACGTGATCGTAGCCGGGGAGAGTGCGTCCTTCGTGGAGCCCTTCGCCGGGCTGGGCTTCGCGGTGGACAGCGGCGGCACGTGGCTGCTCGCGCGCAGGGCCGGGCTCGGCGCGGCCACCCAGGTGCTCCTGCGGGGGAAGCCCTTGGATGCGCGGCGCGGCCACGAGCTGGGCGTCTTTGACGAGGTGGTCGCTGACGGCGATCTCGCGGTGCAGGCGGCCCGGATCACCAGTGACCTGGCGGCGGGGCCGACTCTCGCACTGTCAGTCACCAAGGGACTGCTGCGCCGTGGCCTCACCACCGACCTTGCCGCCGCCCTCGAGTCCGAGCTGGTGGCCGTCGAGCTCACGGTGCGCAGCAGCGACTTCAAGGAGGGCATCGCCGCCTTCGGTCAGCGGCGCAAGCCCGAGTTCACGGGACGCTGAGACACCCTCGGTCAGCTGGTCGCGGGCATGGCGATGGACTTGAGCTCGAGGTAGGAATCGAGACCCTCACGGCCCCACTCACGGCCGAGCCCCGACTGCTTGAAGCCGCCGAACGGTGCGCTCGTGTCGTAGCTGAAGCCGTTGACGTTGAAGGTGCCGGTGCGCACGCGTCGCGCCACGTCGAGTCCCTGCTGCGGGTCTGCGGTCCACACGGCACCGCACAGCCCGAACGGGGAGTCGTTGGCGATGTCGACCGCATCGTCCACGGTCTCGTATGGGATGACGCACAGCACCGGTCCGAAGATCTCCTCGCGCGCGATGCGCATGCTGTTGTCCACGTCGGCGAACAGAGTCGGTTGGACGTACCAGCCCTTGTCCTGGCCATCGGGTCGTCCGCCACCGGTGACGACTCGCGCTCCGGCGTCGCGGCCGGCCTGGAGGTAGCCCTCGACCCGCTCGCGCTGCTCACGGCTCACCAGCGGCCCGACAACTGTGCCCGGATCGAAGGGGTCTCCGACAGGTAGGTGGCCGACGATGGCCGCGGCCCGTTCGACGATCTCGGTATAGCGGGAGCGCGGAGCGAGCAGCCGGGTGAGGGCGATGCATGCCTGCCCGTTGTTCAGCATCGCGCCCTGGACCGCCGTCGGGATCGCCGCGTCGAGGTCCGCGTCCTCCAACACGATGCACGCCGACTTGCCGCCGAGCTCCAAGGTGACCCGCTTGATCTGCTCACCGCACAGGCATGCGATCCGCCGTCCGGCAACTGTGCTGCCGGTAAAACTGATCTTGTCCACGCCGGGATGGGTTACGACCCGCTCGGATACCTCACGGTCGGCGGCGACGATGTTGACGACGCCGGCCGGCAGCCCCGCGGCTTCGAGCACCTCGGCAAGGACGTAGGTGTCCAGCGGCGTCTGCGGAGCCGGTTTGACGACAGTGGTGCAGCCGGCGAGCAGGGCCGGCGCGAGCTTGCCCAGGAGCAGCCCGAGTGGCGCGTTCCACGGGATGATCAGCCCGGCCACGCCGACCGGCTCCCGTCGCACGACTATCGGACCGACGCTGCCCGCGCGGTGCTCCTCGAACGAGACGCGCTCGGACATCCCGGCGTAGTAGCGGATCAGAGCCGAGGACACCTGTGCCACCCGGCTGAAGGTGATGGGTGATCCCATCTCCGCTGTGATGAGTTCGGCGAGTTCCTCATGGCGGTCGTCGAGGAGGTCGGCCGCCCGCAGGAGGACCTGTGCCCGCTCCGTCGCGGTCAGGTGGGGCCACGGCCCTTCGTCGAAAGCCGTGCGGGCAGCGCCGACCGCGGCGTCGACGTCGGCGATCTCGGCTCGCGGGACGCTCCCGATGACCTCCTCGGTGGCCGGGCTCACCACCGACAGGCGACCGCCGCCGGCCGGCTTCGTCAGCTGCCCGCCGATCCAGAACGCATCGTGGTCGATCGTCATCTCCAGCTCCTCTGGCTCGGATCAGGCGGGGACGAGCACTGGCTTGACGACGGAGCCGTCGGCGGCGGCGGCGAGAGCGGCCTCGATCTCCGACAACGGGAAGGTCCTGCTCATCGCCTCGAGGGGTAGCAGCCCCGCGCGCCACATCGCCACCAGTTGGGGGATGAACACTCTGGGGTTGGACAGGCCCATCGTGGCGCCACGCAGCGTCCGACCCGCAAGCAGCGACAGGGAGTCGATGGCGTACTGCGTACCGGGTGCGGCGGCTCCGACGAGGATCGTCGTCCCGACGCCGTGCGTGGACAGGAACGCAGCCGGGAGCGCCAGGGGGTTGCCACTCGCCTCGACGGCGCCGTCGACACCCCCTGGCACGAGCGCCTGGACCATTGCCACGGCATCGCCGCTGTTCGCGTCGACGAGGTCCGTCGCGCCGAAGATCGTGGCGAGCTCCAGGCGAGCGGGGTTCACATCGACGGCGAGGATCCGGGTGGCCCCGCTGTACTTCGCGGCAGCCACCGCCGAGAGCCCCACGGCGCCCAGACCGAACACGGCAACCGAGGAGCCCGGACGCGGCCGCAGCGCGTTGAGGACGGCGCCTGCGCCTGTCTGTACGCCGCAGCCCAGGGTGCCGGCCAGTTCGAGGGGCACGTCGTCGGGCAGCTTCACGGCGAAGCGCGACTCGGTCAGCGCGTGGGTCGCGAATGACGACTGGCACACGAACGTGGCGTGGACAGGCTCACCGTGCTTCGACAGGGGGATCGAGCCGTCCCCGCGGGAGCCCCTCATGTTGATCAAAGCTGCGCTCGGGCACTCTGCCGGCCGCGCGGACAGGCACGCGGGGCAGGTCCCACACGAACCGCTGGAGAGCACGACGCGGTCACCGACCACCACGTCGGTTACGGCCTCGCCGACGGCGACGACCGTGCCGGCGCCTTCATGACCCAGGACTGCCGGCAGGGGGTAGGGCCAGTGCCCGTCGCGGAACGACAGATCTGTGTGACAGATCCCGGTGCCGGCGATCTCCACGACGATCTCGCTGCGGCGTGGTGCCTCGAGCTGGAGTAGCTCCAGCGCCATCGTGGCGCCGGCTTGGCGCAGGACGGCTGCGGTGATGTCCACGTTCGACTCCTACGTCGTGGGACGGTGCTGGTGTTGAGCCCGCCGGCGCCTCTCGTGTCGCGCGCACAGTACCCACCTGCCGGGTTACCCGACTGAGAACGACGTTGTCGACGAGATCGTCCTCGGCCCCGTGACTCCGGTGCTACAAACGGAAATCGGTTTAGAGCGCCCGGCAATAGGGGCGTGGATGAAGGAGCGGGGCCGGGGTGCGTGCATCGCGAGGCGGAGGAGGGAGGCACCCTGGTGTTGGGTGTCGACCGACGACAACGCGGCGAGGTGCGTGCCCCGGCCCCGTGACGCCGCGTCCCCTGTTGCCGGGCGCTCTTCGTACCTGAGGGAGTGGCATCATGTTCGACCTCTTCAGCGTCGACGACCACATCATCGAGCACGCGAAGGTCTGGACTGACCGCCTGCCGGCCAGGTACGCGGACGACGCCCCCCACGTCATCGAGCGGGACGGCCGGGAGTACTGGGTCTGGGAGGGCGAAACGTTCCCCCAGATGGGCCTGAACGCCGTGGCGGGCAAACCGCAGGAGGAGTGGAACCTTGAGCCCGTCCGCTTCAGCGACATGATTCCCGGCTGCTACGACCCCCGCGCGCGTGCTGAGGACATGCGCGAGGACAACATCCTGGCGAGCCTCTGCTTCCCGACGCTGGCGGGTTTCGGTGGCCGGGTGCTGAACAACTACGCCGACAAGGAACTCGCCAGCCTGTGCGTTGCGGCCTACAACGACTTCCACATCGAGGAGTGGTGTGCCGCCGCGCCCGAGATGTTCGTGCCCTGCATCGTCGGCCAGGTGTGGGATCCGGTCGCCATGGCGACCGAGATCCGACGCTGCGCCGCCAAGGGTGCACGGGCACTTTCCTTTCCCGAGGGTACGGTCTCCCTCGGCCTGCCGTCACTGTTCAGCGACTTCTGGAACCCGGTCTGGGAGGCGTGCACGGAGACCGAGGTCGTCATCTGCATGCACATCGGTTCCAGTGGCGAGCTCACCAACCCGGCGCCTGACGACGGCCCCTTCGTCCTTCCGATCGCCCTCGGCAATGTCAACGCCTGTGCGGCGATGGTCGCGTTCGCGATGAGCCCGGTACCTCGCAGGTACCCCACCATCAAGCTGGCCCTGTCCGAGGGTGGGATCGGCTGGATCCCGTCGGCTGTCGAGCGGGCCGACCGCCAGTTCCTCAAGCACCGCCTGTGGGCGGGCATGGACGACCTGCTCCCCAGCCAGGTCTGGGAACGCAACATCTGGGCGTGCATGATCGAAGAGCCGTTCGGCGTGAAGGTCCGTCACGACGTAGGTATCGACAAGATCCTCTGGGAGTGCGACTACCCCCACGCCGACACGCTCTGGCCGAACAGTCAGAAGCATGTGACGGAGCTTCTCGCGGACGTTCCCGCCCCCGAGGCGACCGCTATGACCAGCGGCAACGCTGAGAGGCTCTTCCGCTGGAAGATCGGCGTGGGCGGCGTCTGAGCGGTTGGCGGAACAGGAGAGAGCGTCACATGGACATCCCCAGGATCATCAGCGTAGACGATCATGTGATCGAACCCCCGACGCTCTGGTCGGACCGCCTGCCCGCGAGGTATGCCGACCGTGGGCCCCGCCTCGAGCGCCGACACGGTCGAATGATCTTCGACGGGGGCCTGAAGTTCAGCGAGGAGCAGCATCCCGACGCGGGTCCGGTCGACCTGTGGCTCTACGACGATCTGGTCTCGCCCCTGCCGCGTGGGATGGCCCAGGTCGGGTATCTCGACGAGCCCTCGGCAAGGTCGGTGACCTACGACGACATCGTCGCAGGCTGCTGGCAACAGGATGCTCGGCTGGCGGCGATGGACCACAACCACACCGAGGCCAGCCTCTCGTTTCCCAGCTTCTCCCGTTTCTGTGGCCAGACGTTCCTGGAGCGGGAGGACAAGGAGCTTGCGCTGCTCTGCGTCCAGGCCTACAACGACTGGATGATCGACGACTGGTCCGGCGGCGCCGCCTACGGCCGGCTCATCCCGTGCACCCTCGTTCCGCTGTGGGATCCCGAACTCGCGGCGGCGGAGATTCTCCGGTGCGCAGGGAAGGGCTCGCATGCGGTTGCCTTTTCCGAGAGCCCGGTCCCGTTGGGCCTCCCCAGTATCTACGGCTCGCACTGGGAGCCGTTCTTCCGCGCGTGCGACGAAACCGACACTGTAATCAACATGCATATCGGATCGTCGTCACAGATGGCGCTGACGGCGCCCGATGCTCCGCTTGAGGCGGGCATGGCATTGACCGCCGAGAATTCCGTGCACGCGTTCGTGGACTGGCTGTGCTCGGGTGTCCTCGTGCGCCACCCCAATATCAAGATCGCGCTTTCCGAGGGTCAGGTCGGCTGGATGCCATTCATGATTGAGCGACTGGACTCCGTGTGGGAGCGCAGCCACTACTACGGCAACAAGCTCCGGGAAGCGCTGCCCGAGCCGCCGAGTTCCTACATCGCCGGTCGAGTCTACGGCTGCATCTTCGACGACATTCATGGCCTGGCGAGCCGCGACGTCGTCGGCATGGGACAGATCATGTTCGAGACCGACTACCCGCACTCGGACTCCACGTTCCCTCACTCGCGTGAGACCGCCGAGAAGATCGTCACTGCTGCCCGGCTCAACGAGCACGAGACTTGGCAACTGCTCCGGGGCAACGCCATCGAGTGTCTCGGCCTGAAGCGCATCGGAATCACCAGGTGACTCGTCGGCGTGGAGATTCGGCAGTCGGCATGGGGATGGAGACCTCAGCATGGTGGTGAAGAAAAGAACGTCCCAGGAGCTGTTGACCAGGCGCCCCCGCGCTCCTCACAAGGTGGGCGTCTGCATGGAGTTCGCCGGGGGCACCAACCTCATCCAGGACTTCTACGACGGCATCCGGCTCGCCTTCTCCGAGGCGGAGGAGCGCGGCGACGTCGACCGCACCATCGAGCTCGTCATCCGCGAGGTCCAGGGACCGATGCGGGGTACCAGCTCCGTCGTCGTCGACGCCTGGCGAGAGCTCGTCCACGACGAGGACTGCCTCGCCATCATCGGACCCGTGGTCACCGAGGCCAATCTGGCTCTCGTCGACGAGGTCAACCGCACGGGCGTGCCGACCATCAGCTTCTGTGCCACCTTCGACTGGGCCGGCCCCTACGCCTTCGCGCTGCAGAACGGTGGATTCCCGGACGAGGCAGTGCTCCTCGCCGGCTACCTCGCGTCCCAGGGAATCACCCGCGTCGCGTCGTTCCGCGAGGACGGGATCATCGGCGAGGAGTACGGCGCCGCCTTCCGTGCCGCGGCCAAGCGCTATGGCCTCACCCTCGTCACCGACCACGTCGTCGGTCTGTTCAACACCTATGAGCCGGTCGAGCCCGTGTTGCGGGCAGCTCACGAAACAGGCGCCGAGTGCATCGTCGTCCTCTCCGCCTATGGCACGCTGGGCCCCGTCCGCGCCGCGGTCACGGCGATCAGCGACGAGCTCGGCTGGAACCCCGTGAAGGTCCAGAACACCACGTGGGTCGCCATCACCGCGTTCGGGGGCGCAGGTGACTACGACCAGGCCGCGCTCATCGCGGACTTCGACGGCTGGATCGGGCTCGACCAGATCCACGAGGGCAACCGGCACTTCCAGGATGTCCTGTTCCGCTTCGAGAAGCGCTTCGGTCGCAGACCCTTCCACGCCTACGCGGCTCTCGGCTTCGACCACGGCTTCGTCGTCGCGAACGCACTGGGCCGGATGCGGCCCCCGTCGGCCCAGGGGCTCACCGACGCCCTCGAGCGCACCCGGATGGTTCCGGCGTGCATCGGTGGACCGGGCACCGTCATCAGCTTCGGACCGTACGACCACCGCGGCTACAAGGGCGACTACATCGTCCTGCGCACCATCGCCGACGGTATCGAACAGCTGGTCGACGTGACGTGGGCAGACCTGCTGCCGGCCTCGCCACTGGGCATCGGCGCGCAGAACGCCGCTGGCGCGGACGCCGTTGGTGCGGACGCCGCTGGTGCGAGCCACGCCGTGTCCGGTGCCGGCACCCGCTACAGCCTCGTCGGCGACCGGACGCCCTTTCGCATCGGCGTGCTGCAGGACTGGGCGCTGTGGGCGCCGGTCGAGAAGTGGTATGACGGCCTGCGCCTTGCGTTCGCCGAGGCCCTCGAATCGGGGCTCCTGGACCGCGATGTCGAACTGGTCGTCCGCGAGGTCGAAGGCCCGCCGGACGGCGCTGCCGCCGGTGTCGTCCGCGCGTGGCGGGACCTGGTCCACAAGGAGAAGGTCCTCGGGGTCGTCGGTCCGTTCATC
Organism: Protofrankia sp. Cr2; assembly: GCF_963555885.1. Taxonomy (NCBI): domain Bacteria; kingdom Bacillati; phylum Actinomycetota; class Actinomycetes; order Frankiales; family Frankiaceae; genus Protofrankia; species Protofrankia sp. Cr2. The sequence continues at coordinate 26,843 of NZ_CAUVXG010000041.1, read as the reverse complement.
ACCGACCTGACCCGCATCCTGCGGGACGAGATCGAACGGACGCGCGTCCCGGTGATCTCCTACTGCGCGACGACGAAATTCGCCGGGGATTTCTGCTTCCAGACGCCCAACGGCACGTTCGCCGACGAGACCTTCCACATCGCGCGTCATCTCCTGCGCCGCGGTGTGAGGCGGGTCGGAGTGGTCCGTGAGGACAACCCCATCGGCGACGAGTACTACGACTGGTTCCGCCTGCACGCCCGCACCCTCGGCCTACAGGTCACCAGCGATCAGATCGTGTCACCGCGCGTCACCGGTGAGGAGATGGACACCGCGCTGCGGGCCGTCCGTGCATCGGGTGCACAGGGCGTCGCCCACCTGGGATACGGACTGTCCTTCTACGCCGTGCTGGCGCAGATGGCCCGCCACGTCAGCGAGGGCTGGGACGTCCCCCGAGTCACGATCACCACCTGGGTGCTGTGTAGCGGGATGGACCAGGAGCTCGGCAGCCCGGCCCTGATGAACCTCCCCGCGCCTGCCGACCTGCTTGAAGGCTGGGTCGGGGTCGACCTCCCGCACGAGGGCAACAAGGTCTTCCAGGGCTTCCAGGACCGCTACGTCGCACGTTTCGGGGGTGCGAAGCCTTACGGCTGCTACCCCGCGCACATGTACGACATGGGCCGGGTGCTCGCCGAGGGTATCGCCCGCTCACGTCCGGTCACGCCCGAGGGCCTTGCGAAGGGACTGGAGAAGGTCCGGATGGTACCGGCGACGATGGGAGCCCCAGGTACGGTGCTGGGCTTCGGGCCCTACGACCACCGTGGTTACAAGGGATCCGACTACCTCGTCCTACGCACCGTGCTCGGCGGCCGGGAGGGCCTCGTCGAGGAGCTCATGCCAGGGTTCTCCGACCGGCCGACGGCGCTGAGATGATGTTCTCTCCGCGACGAAGACCGCGCCCCAGTGCGGTCACGGCCGGGCCTTGCCACCGGCGAACGCAGCGGGCAGACCCATGGCCACCGCGACCGTCTCGCGGTGCTCCGTCGGACTGCCGTGCAGCGCCTGGTTGCTCACGGCGCGCCGGTAATAGCGATGCGCCGGGTGCTCCCACGTGAAGCCGATGCCGCCGAGGACCTGGATGCACCCGGCCGTGACCGCCACCGCGTTCTCGGTGGCGCAGGCCTGCGCCATCGCGGCCGCGGTGGCCGGGTCCTCACCGGTGTCGGCGACCCGCAGCGCGTAGGTCGACACCGAGCGTGCCGCCTCGACGGCGACCAGCATGTCCGCGCAGCGGTGCTTGATCGCCTGGAACGACCCGATGGGCCGGCCGAACTGGTGGCGGACCTTCGCGTAGGCCACCGCGGTGTCCAGTGCCCAGGAGGCGACGCCGACGCTCTCCGCCGCCAGGCCGATGCTGAGCGCCTGGGATGCGGCGTGCAGGCACCGCGGCGCCGCGGTGGACAGCACCGTCGCCGGGCCGTCGATCACCAGGTCCGCCAGCCGGCGGGTGAGGTCCAGCGTGGCGAGCGGGGTGGCCACGATCGAGCTGCTCGGCACGGCCAGCAGCTCGCCGTCCGCGTTCGCGACGAGAACGAGGTCCGCCCCCGCCCCGTCGAGAACCATCGAGGCGCGGCCGCGGGCGACGTTCCCGTCATGCTCCACCCGGGCGTCCAGGGACACCGTCGCGGTGAGCGCGCCGGACGCGATGGCGGGGAGGTGCTCCCGGTCGCCGGCGGCGAGGAGCGCCGTGGTGGCGAGCAGGACGCTCGACAGGAACGGCACGCACGCCAGCGAACGTCCCAGCTCTTCGAGGACGACGCCCACCTCGGCCCATCCCGCGCCCGCGCCACCGAGCTTCGCCGGGATCGCGAGGCCCAGGGCGCCCATGTCTGCGAGCGCCCGCCACAGCGTGGGGTCGGGGCGGTCCTGCCCCTGTTCCTGCCCCTGTTCCGGTCCCTGGTCACGCAGCAGCTCCTGCACGCCGCGGCGCAGGGCGTTCTGCTCCTCGGTCAGCGCAAGATCCACGGTTGCTCGCCCGGCGGCGGCACTCACGGCTTGTTGGTGTTGCCCGCGTCGACCGCGAGCTGGACTCCGGTGACGTAGCGAGCCTCGTCGGAGGCCAGCCACAGCATCGCGTGGGAGACGTCGCGCTCGGGGATCGCGCCCACGGGTACGTAGTCGCCGCCGGGCTCGGTGTCGAGATCGGGGAGCATGTTCGTCGCACCGAGCAGCGCCGTGGGGTTCGCCATGAAGATCGGCATTGCGGTCTCGGCCCCACCGATGCCCATGCCCGGGCTGGCGACCCCGGTGGGGTGCACCGTGTTGACACGGATGCGGTGCGGCGCCAGCTCGTTCGCGAAGGCCTTCATCAGCCCGACGACTCCGTGCTTACTGGCGACGTAGTGCGCGTAGGGCAGCTGACCGCGGATGCCCGCCGCCGAGCTGGTGATCGTGATGGTGCCGCCCCGCCCGGCCTCGATCATCGACGGCACGGTGCACACGATGGTGTTCCACACGCCCTTGAGGTTGGTGTCGATGATCGCGTCGTAAACGTCGTCCTCGATCTCCCAGGACCGCTCGTGAAAGGTGATGATTCCTGCGTTGGCGAGCACGGCGTCGACCCGCCCGAAAGCCTCGAGGCCGGCGTCGACAGCCGCCTGGACCTGGTCGCGATGGCGGACGTCGGCGACCGCGGTGACGCACTGTCGGCCCGCCTTCTCGACCAGCGCCTTGGTCTCCTCGAGGTCTTCCGGCGAGGGGTACGGGTAGCCCACCCGGGGGTGGATCTCGGCGCACGCGTCGACGGCGACGACGTCGGCACCCTCCTCGGCGAAGCGAACCGCGTGCGACCGGCCCTGCCCCTGACCGGCGCCGGTGATGAAGACGACCTTGTCGGCGACTCTGCCCATGTCTGCTCCCTCGGAAGATGTTGCGTGGACAGTCACACCAGGTACGAGAACGGGGTCGGTTCGACCGGGCCGCTCGGTGTCGTGAACGGCAGACTGATCCAGCCGTTGACGATCCCGATGCTCGGGTACCGCTGCGCCGACGCCTCGTCGACGACGTGCTCCGGCATCCGCCGCAGCACCTCTTCGAGGACGATCCGCATCTCCAGACGCGCGAACGTGGACCCCAGGCAGCGGTGGATACCCAGACCGAATGCCTGGTGGCGGTTCGGGAACCGGGTGAGGTCGATCGACTCGGGATCGTCGAAAGCCTCCGGATCCCGGTTGGCCGCGGCCATGGAGAGCAGGACACGATCCCCCTGGGGGATGTCGGTCCCGCTGAGGGTGACGGGGCAGGTGGCTGTACGAGCCAGCGCCTGCGTCGGGGTGAAGTAGCGCAGGAACTCCTCGCAGGCGTTGGGGATGAGGGAAGGGTCGGCCGCCAACCTGGCTCTCTCGTCGGGGTGCTGGTGGAGCCACAGCAGCGCGTTGGCCATCAGGGAGGTGGTCGTGTCGACGCCGCCGATGAGGATCAGCGACGAGATCTCGAGGATCTCCTGATCGGTCAGCGCCCTGCCGTTGACCTCGGCCTGCACCAGCATGGTGAGCAGGTCGTCCTGCGGCTCGATGCGCCGCGCCGCGGCCGTCTCCCCGAGCTTGACGATGACCGTGAAGTACATCGCGAGGGCCTCGTCGTGTCCGGGGCTGCCGGGTGCCTCGTAGACCATCCGGTGCATCGGCTCGGCGTAGATCGCCCAGTCGGCGAGCGGGAGGCCGAGCAGGTGCGCGGTGAAGACGCCGGGCACGGGGTTGAGCAGGTCCAGGACGAGGTCACCGCTCCCCTTGGCCACGATCGGGTTGAGGAAGGCCGTCGTGAGATCGCGGATCTTCTGCTCGTAGCGTCTCGACGCGGCGGGGGAGAAGTGCGGGTTGAGCAGCTGCCGGAAACCGGTGTACTCGGGTGGGTCCATCTCGATAGGGGTCTGCTTCAGTGGAGCAGACGGGATCGCGACGCCGCCGGAGTGGTTTCCGTCCTCGTCGACAGCGTGGTGGGACGAGAAGGCAGCGTCGTCGAGGAACGCCGTCTTCACGTCCTCGTAGCGGGTGAGCAGCCAGAAGCCGTCGTAGGCGGGGACGTGTGACACCGGACAGGTCCGACGCAGGTCCGCGTGGATCTGCGCCCAGTGCTCGGCGTAGCCGGCGGAGTGGTGATCGTAGGTCGTGCTCACGCCTGCACGTAACCACGTCCACCCGCCGGTGCGTAGCGGTGCCGGTGAGATGGCTCTTCTCATCCCCAGGGCTGGACGTGGCGCGGCGGGCACGCCTGACCGCGCCATGAGGAGCGCATCCCTCGTCGACGCCGAGCAACGACCGAACGCCGGTCACGCTCGGGCGCTGAGAAGCGGGTTCCGAACCCTTGTTCCGCCCCCGGTCGGCGAGCGAGAGTGGACAGATGATCAGCCTGTTCAGCGTCGACGACCACATCATCGAGCCGCCCGGTGTGTGGCAGGACCGGGTCCCGGAGAAGTTCAGGGCCACCGCGCCCCAGGTGCGCGAGGAGCCCGACGGTACGCAGTACTGGACCTACGAGGACACCCGCGAGGCGACCATGGGCCTCAACGCCGTTGCCGGCAAGCCGATCGAGACCTGGGGGCTGGAGCCCAAGCGTTTCGAGGACATGATCCCCGCGTGTTATGACCCGGTGGCCCGCGCTCGGGAGCTCCTGTCGCAGGGCGTCTGCGCCTCGGTCGCCTTCCCGTCTCTGCCCAGGTTCGGTGGCGCACTGTTCGCGTCCTTCAAGGACAAGGAGCTGGCCGCCGCCTGCGTCCGGGCCTGGAACGACTTCGTCCTCGACGAGTGGTGCCCCGCCGGTCCGCGCGGGCTCTACGTCCCCATGACGATCGCGCCCCTATGGGACCCGCAGGCCGCCGCTGCCGAGCTGCGCCGCTGTGTCGCGAACGGTGCCCGGGCGATCTGCCTGCCGGAGAACCCAGCCCCGCTCGGCCTTCCGTCCTACTGGCAGGCCGACTGGGACCCGCTGTGGCAGGCAGTCACCGAGACGGGTGTGCCGGCGTGCATGCACATCGGCTCCAGCGGCCAGCTCTACATGGGCTCTGCCGACTCGTCCTTCGCGGTGCCGATCGCGACGATGGCCGTCGCCTCGTGGGTCTGCGCGGTCGACATCTCGATGAGCCCGGTCTTCGCGAAGTTCCCGGACGTGCAGATCGTGTGGTCCGAGGGCGGCATCGGGTGGGTGCCCGCGGCGCTCGAGCGAGCGGACCGCCAGTGGGAGCGCCACCGCTACTGGTCGCATCTGCCGAACGACGTCCTGCCCAGCGAGGTGTTCAGGCGCAACTTCACCTTCTGCATGATCGAGGAGCCGTGGGGCCTCGAGCAGCGCGGCCAGGTCGGCGTCGACCGCATCGTCTGGGAGGCCGACTTCCCCCACGCGGACACGCCC
>NZ_CAUVXG010000041.1:14856-21350 GCF_963555885.1 Protofrankia sp. Cr2 | reverse complement strand
GGGCGTGTCCGCCGAAGACCGGGCCGCCATCACCCACCGCAACGCCGAGCGTCTCTTCGGCTGGGAGATGGCGGAGCTGCCCACCTGATCACCTGGACGGGGCCGCCCGCGGCCAGCGTCGGCGACGGTACGGGGCGGTCGGACGGGCGGTCGGACGCCTCAGCGTGAGCGCCGCTCGCGGAGCAGCTCGCCGTGGCGGGCCATGACCTGCGTCGCGGCCCGGCTCAGCTCGGCGGGCACCGCCGGCAGGACCGGCAGGCCGTGCTCGCGGCTGGGCAGGGCGATCGTCGCCGTCCCGCGGGCCGTCTCCTCGTCGCGCTGGTTGCGCGCCCACACCGCGACGTCGACCAGCGCCCGCCCGTCCTCGACCCGCTTGCCCGTCACCTCGCCGCCGAGCACCTGGGCGTCACCGTGGTAGTTGAACTTGCGGATCTCGTCGTGCTGGCGTTCGACCCAGCCGTCGTCACCCGCCCAGTCGGTGAGGAAGTGGTGCAGCCAGCACTCGCGCAGCACGCCGTAGTCGTAGGCGCGCGGGTTGCCGATCGCCTGCGCCCACGCGTTGTCCCAGTGGACGCGCTGCGCGACGTCGGGGACGCCGTACTCGTTCTTGACGTAGAACGCCGGGATGCGCTGCCGGTTCTCCCAGCCGCGGCGACCGGTCTTCAGCCCGTAGGGCACGAAGCCGTAGCCGCCGGCGTGGAAGATGATCATGTCCGTCGTGGTCAACGGGCCCTTGGCCTTGGCTCCCATGGCCTGGCCGACCTCGACGTCCTCCCACATGAGCCGGGCCCGCCCCTGGCGGGTCTCGGCGGCGTAGGTCTCGTCGAGGGCGGCGAGCTGCGCATCGTCCCAGCTCGGCACGGGGATCTCCGCGTACTTGCCCTTCTCCCGCGCCTTCTTCCGCTCGGTGTAGATCACGAGCGTGCGGTAGACGCCGACGACCTCCGCGCGCTGGTTGACCTTGATGTCACGCAGGACCCGGATGACCGAGCTGCCGGCGAACTCCGACTGCTTGGTCTCCACCGACTCCAGGCCGGAGAGGCTGTAGAGGGTGTCACCCGGTCGCACCGGCCGGTACCAGGTCCAGGTACCGCCGGAGACGAAGGCGTGGATGCCCCGGTAGGAGCCGCCCTTGGCCAAGGGGTCCTTATCGCCGAGCAGTGGCGCGTTGAGGACCGCAGCCATGATCGGTGGCGCGATCTGCTCGCCCCACCGGCTCGTCTCACCGTGACCCGGGTCGCAGAACAGCGGATTGTCGTCGCCGTAGCTGTGGGCGAAGTTGCGGATGGCCTCCGGGGTCGCGGTGGACAGGTACTCCTGCTGCCTGCTCGCCACGAGGCGCCCGAGCGCCGCCCGATCCTGCGCGAGGTCCTCCTGGACGAAGACGCTGGAGGAGGCCCGCTCGAACTCTGCCTGCTGGTCGGTCGTCACGCTCATGGTTCGAGTGTCCCGACATGCGGGTCCTGGGTGACCCTCCCGGGCGGGAAGGGCACTTTCACGCGGGCCATCAGACGATCTTCGCCGCGCGCAGCGCCGCGACATCCTGCGGACCGTGCCCGATCTCCGCGAGCAACTCGTCGGTGTGCTGGCCGAGGGTGGGGGCGGGCCGGCGCAGCTCCCACGGCTGACCCTGGACGCGGACGGCCTCGCCGACGTAGGTGAAGGGCCCGGCCAGCGGGTGCTCGTCCTCGACGAGGATGCCGCGGGCGCGGACGTGCGGGTCGTCAAGCAGGTCGCGCAGGCGGTTGGCCCGGGTCAGCGGCACGTGGTGGGTGAGAGCGAGGGCGACCCACTCGTCGGCGTCGCGGGTGTGGAAGATCTTCTGAAGCTCCCGGCGCAGACCGAGGAGGCCGAAGCCGAAGTCGAAGGGCCCGCTGGCGTCGAGCCTGTCGATCAGGTCGGCGCGGTCGACGGCCAGGCAGAAGCCGCGCCAGAACTTGGGCTCGGTGGCGCAGAACAGCAGGAACCGGCCGTCGCGCGCCTCGTAGAACTGGTAAAATGCCGACCCGCTGTCGCCTTGTTCGGTCCTCGGCATCGTCGCGTGGTCGGTGACCCGGTCCCGGTTGAGGTTGTAGGTGACGGCGATCCACGCCTGCGCGATGACCGCGTCGCTGGCGGCGGCGTCGAGGAAGCAGCCCTCGCCGGTCCGCTCGCGCTGGAACAGGGCGGCGGCGACGTGGAACGCGGCATGGACCGCTCCGGCGGCCGTGCCCTCGCCGCCGCTGGTGGTGCCCCCCAGGTAGTCGGGCGTCTGCACCTGCCGGACGAGCCCGTCCGGGCCCATCTCGACCGGCACCGCGCCGGCCAGCGCGTTGGTCATCTGCCCGTGGGTCGGCATGCTGGCCAGCGGGCCCTCGCTGCCGTAGCCGGAGTACTGGCAGTAGACGATGTCGGGCTTCGCCGCTTGCTGCTGGGCGTAGCCGATCCCGAGCTTCGTACAGGCGTCGCCGGCGAAGCCGTCGACGAACACGTCCGCGGTGGACAGCAGCTCGTAGAAGAGCGCGCGGCCCTCGTCCCGGCGCAGGTCGAGGGTGATGCTGCGCTTGTTCTTGTTGACCTGGATGTGCGCGGGGCTGTGCTGCGGGGTGATCTGGCCGAGGAAGCCGCGCAGGTAGTCCCCCATGCCGGGCGACTCAACCTTGATCACGTCGGCGCCGAGGTCGGCGAGCAGGGTGCCCAGGGTGTCGCCGTTGAACAGCATCGCGGATTCGAGGACACGGACGCCTTCGAGTAGTCGACTCACTCCGCCCACCCTTGCCCACCACATGTCCGGTGTCGCGCAAACCCGGTTTGCGCCGCGGATGCGCGCAATCGCGGGCAGGCCGCACCAGAATTGACCAATGACTGTCCTTGACGCTGATCTCACCGTCCTGCCGAACCCGGGTTTGTTGATAGGTGACGGGCGGGTGTCAGACAGCAGCGAAGGCGAGTTCACTCACGTGTACGCGGCTACCGGGAAGCCGACCCGCGGCGTGGCGATGGCCGGCGCGGGTGAGATCGACGCCGCGGTGCGGGCGGCCCGCGCCGCGCTGCCCGGCTGGCGCGCCACGCCGCTGGACCGGCGCCGCGACCTGCTGGCCGAGGCCGCCCGGCTCATCCGACGCGAGGCTGCGACGATCGCGCAGCTCACGACGATCGACAACGGGACGCCGTCCATGATTGCCGCGAGCACGCCGCTGCTCGCGGCGGACCTCTTCACCTACAACGCCGGCTGGGCCGACAAGATCGGTGGAGAGGTCGTCGGGACGTGGCCGGTGCCGGCGCTGGACTACACCCTCGACGAGCCGTACGGCGTCGTCGGGGTGATCGTGCCGTGGAACGGACCGGTCGTCTCCGTCGGCCAGATCGTGGCTCCCGCGCTGGCCGCGGGCAACTGCGTGGTGCTCAAGCCGTCGGAGCTCGCGCCCTGGGGCTGCCTGCGCATCGGAGAGCTGCTTCTTGAGGCCGGCTTCCCGCCCGGCGTGATCAACGTGGTGCCCGGTGGACCAGCCGGTGGCCAGGCACTGGTCAGCCATCCCGGCGTCGACAAGATCCACTTCACTGGCGGCGGTCAGACGGCCAAGCGCATCCTCGCCTCGGCGCTGGAGACGCTCAAGCCGGTGGGACTCGAACTCGGAGGCAAGTCCGCGAACCTCGTCTTCGAGGACGCCGACATCGTCGCGGCCGCGCAGCAGGCCATGACGGGAGCGGTCCTGCTCTCGGGCCAGGGCTGCATTCTCGGCACCCGGATCCTGGTGCAGCGCAGCATCCACGACGCGTTCCTCGCAACACTGTCCGCGATCCTCGGTCAGATCCCGGTGGGGGACCCGAGCGTGCCGACGTCGGTCATGGGGCCGGTGGTCAGCGAGGACGCCGCCGATCGGATCCTGGGGATGGTGACCACCGCGCAGAAGGAGGGCAATCGTCTGGTCACCGGCGGCGAGCGCCTCGGCGGCGATCTCGCCGACGGGTGGTTCATCGGACCGACGGTCCTCGCCGACGTCGCGCCGACCGACTTCATCGCGCAGAACGAGGTCTTCGGTCCCGTGCTCGCCGTGACACCCTTCGACACGGAGGCGGACGCCGTGGCGATCGCCAACGCGACTCCCTACGGGCTGGCCGCCTACGTCCAGACCGACGACCTGCGCCGCGCCCACCGCGTCTGCGCGGCGCTCGAGGCGGGCAACATCTGGGTCAACGGCTTCCTCGGCATCCCCCCGGGAGCGCCCTTCGGCGGCGTGAAGCAGAGCGGCCAGGGTCGCCTGGGCGGAATCCACGCGATCCGGGAGTTCACGCGGCCGAAGAACGTCTGGATGGCGCTGTAGCAGGGTTCAGGTGCGGGAGACCGCCGAGGTGGTCTCGTGGGAGGCCCGGGTGCCGAGGTAGGCCGCGGCCACCACGGGATCGGACCGGATCTCGCTCGGGGTTCCCTCGGCGATCTCACGACCGAACTCGAGCACGAGCACCCGGTCGGCGGTGCGCATGACCATGGCGACGTCGTGCTCGATGAGCAGCACGCCGATCCCGCGCTCGTCGGCGAGCCGGCGCAGCAGCTCACCGAGGGCGCGCGACTCGTCCTCGTCGAGCCCGGCGGCCGGTTCGTCGAGGAGCAGCACCGACGGTTCGGTCGCCAGCGAGCGGGCGATCGCGACCGAGCGGCGCTGACCATAGGACAGGCTCTCGGCCTTGACGTCGAGCACGTCTGCCAGGCCCATGTCCCGGACCGCCCGCGCCACCCCCGCCGGCAGCTGGTCGTCGCCGGGGCGGACGAGGTCGAGCAACCAGGCCAGCCGGTCGTGCGAGTCAGCCGCCGCGAGCAGGTTCTCCCGGACGGTCATGTCGTCGAAGAGCTCAAGGGACTGGAAGGAGCGGCACAGTCCTTCCCGGGCGCGCAGGTGCGGGCTGAGCGTGCCGATGTCGCGGCCGCCCAGGGAGACCGATCCTGTGGCCGGCTGGGCGTAGCCCGTCACCGCGTCGATCAGTGTCGTTTTGCCGGCGCCGTTCGGTCCGAGGATCCCGATCACGGTGGCCGGTGGGACCGTGAGGTCGACGTTGTCGAGCGCGACGACCCCACCGAAGCGAACCGTGACGTTGCGGATCTCCAGTGCTCTGGCCGGGACGGTGCCTGCGTCCCCCGGGTCGCCCAGCGGTACGGACGTCCTGCTCGACGTCACGACACGGTTCCGGAGCAGGCGGGCCCGGAGCTGGCGGGCGACGGCGATGTTGCGTCCCGCCAGCCCGTCCGGCGCGCTCAGGAGCAGCAGAAGCAACAGGACGCCGCCGACGAGCGGGAGGTACTCCTCGACGCTGTCGAACGCCTTGGAGAGCACGAGAGCTCCGACGCCCGCGGCGGCGATCGTCGAGCCGTAGAGCGGCCCCGAGACGTAGCCGATACCACCGATGACGGCGAGGGTCAGGATCGTGATCGAGGTGAAGGGGTCGAACAGCGTCGTGTACTGGATGGCGGAGAAGCTGAACGCGTAGAGGATGCCACCGAGCCCCGCTATCGCGGCGCCGAGGCTGAACGCGTAGAGCTTCGACTGTATGACCGAGATGCCCAGCGATGCCGCCGCCCGTTCGTTGGCGCGCACCACGAGTAGCCGCCGGCCGCTGCGTCCGCGGCGGAGATTGGCCACGGCCACCGCGACCACCGCGACCGAGACCACGCACAACGCCGCGTAGTTGCCGGGGTGGAGCACCGGGTCGATCGGGATGCCGAGCAGGGTCTGGGGTGCGATGGGCGTCCCGCGGTTGCGCCCGGTGAAGTCGGTGCTGTTGAACAGCAGCGACCAGGAGGCGAAGCCGAGGCCGAGGGTGACGACGGCGAGGTTCACGCCGCGGGTGCGCAGTGCGGGCAGGCCGAAGACGAAGCCGACCACGACCGCCGTCGCGACGCCCAGCGGCACGGCCGCCTCGAAGGGCCAGCCGTGGTTGGACACCAGCCGCCCGGCGGCGAAGGCACCCACCCCGCCCAGCGCGAACTGGGCGAGGGACAGCTGCCCCGCGTACCCGGTCACGACGACGACGCTCAGAGCGATCATGGCGGCGGACATCGAGCTGACCAGAGCCACGTTCCAGTCGGTCGGCAGGACAGTGGCCGCGAGTACGGCCAGGACGGCGGCGAGCCCGAGCGCGTACAGGGGAGAGCGGACCGCAGCGCCCACCGCGGGCAGGCGGTCAGCGGTGCTCCCGCGGACGGGAAGCCCCTGGCCGCGGACGACGAGCACCAGCACGATGACGAGGAAGGGGACGGCGTCGGAAACGCCGGTCGTCTGCACGTAGTGCGTGCACTCGCTCTGGATGACACCGATCAGCAGTCCGCCGACGAGCACCAACGGGTAGGAGCGGAATCCGCCGAGCAGCGCCGCCGCCAGCGCTGGGATGATCGTGAACGCCAGCGAGTTGACGGAGAGGTAGTCGCTGGTGAGCGAGGGGAAGAAGGCGCCTGCCAGCCCGGCGAGGGCGCCCCCCAGCGCCCACGTGCCGCAGGCCAGCGCGTCCGGGGAGAACCCCAG
>NZ_CAUVXG010000041.1:6323-14515 GCF_963555885.1 Protofrankia sp. Cr2 | reverse complement strand
CGGCCGCGGCGGAGACGGCGAGCCCCAGCCTCGTTCGCGAGCTGAGGACGGTGAGGACGGCGGTGACGCCGACGGCGATGCCGGCCAGCCAGAAGGACTGCTGTCCGACGATCACGGAGCCGAGGTGGACGGGCTCTTCTGGGAGGGTCGTGGCCACGCTGAGCTGCTGGCCGGTGTAACGGATGGTCACGGACTGCTGGATGATGCTCAGCACACCGAGAGTGGCGATCACCCGGACGAGGGGGCTGCGGGCTCGCAGCGGTCGCATGAGCAGGAGCTGGACCAGCACCCCGACGGCTGCGAGCAGGATCGCGGCGACTGCCACGGCGGGGAGCGCGGGCATGCCCTGGTTCTCCCGCAGCTCGTGCACGACGTAGGCGCCCAGCAGGGCGAACGAGCCCTGGGCGAAGTTGATCGTACCGCTGCCGCGGTAGACGAGGACGAGACCGATGCCGAGCAGGGAGATGAGCGCTCCACTGCCTAGGCCCAGGAGCCCGGACTGTGCGAAGACGGTCATACGGCTTCCGCTCCCAGGTAGGCCGTGGCGATGTCGTCGGCGCGGGTCAGCAGGGTCGCGGCGGTGTCGGTGAGGACTATCCGCCCGTCCGCGAGCACGTAGGCGCGATCGGCTGCTTCCAGCGCCAGCGCGACGTGCTGCTCCACGAGCAGCACCGCGGTACCGTCCTGCGCGGCGTCGCGTATCGCGGCCAGGAGCCGCTCGACCACCAGGGGGGCGAGACCGAGGCTGAGCTCGTCCGCGAGCAGGACGCGGGGGCGGCCGGCGAGGATCCGGGCGAGCGCCAGCATCTGCTGCTGGCCGCCGGACAGGAGTCCGGCCCGCTTGGACAGGTGCGGTTCGAGCTCGGGGAAGAACGCGAGTGCCTGTTTCGGATTGCCCTGCCCGAGCCTCAGGTTCTCGTGTCCGGTGAGATCCATGAACACACACCGCTCCTCGGTCAGCAGACCGAGGCCACGTCGGGCCCGCTGGTGCAGGCGACGGCGACGGCCGTCACCGTCGACCGACACCGTCCCGCCCTCGGGGGTGAGGTCACCCGCGATCGTGAGCAACGTGGTGGTCTTGCCGGCGCCGTTGCGGCCGAGGAGGGCGACGACCTCGCCGGGGTGGACCTCCAGGTCGAGGTCACGGACGACCGGAACACCATGGAATCCGACGGTGAGTCCGCTGACCAGGACTGCCGGCGATGACATAGGGCTCCTTCACGACGGCTGGCCGCGGGTGCGGGTGCGGGTACGGGAGCGCCTGAGACTCGCTCCCGCACCCGCGGCCATGCGGTGGGTCAGCCCGTCAGGGCTGACTTGTAGTCGACGAACGTGCCGTCCTGCACGAGGGCACCGTTCTTGATGTCGACGCCGATCAGCGAGGTGTCGAACAGCCGCGCGAGCGCGGGCACCGGGAACGGCTTGGTGAAGTTCAGCGGTGGGGTGAACCCGCCGGTGTCCAGGTTCGAGGTCTTGTCCAGGGCCTCCTTGAAAGATGCCGCGTCGAAGGTGGTGAGACCGGCTGCGACCTTGGCGAACACCACGCCCGACACCCACGCGTTGAGGTTCTGGGGGACGGTGAGGTCGACGTCGGACTTGCCCTCCGCCGCGAGTTCGCGCTTCATGGCGGCCCAGACGGGGTCGGTCGCGAGCGGGAAGCTGGACACGGTGTACGAGCCCTCGAGCTGGGTCTTGAACTTGGTCAACGACTCCGAGCCGACGCCGCCGGAGGGGGCGAAGATCGTCTGCTTGACTCCGAGGCTCGTAGCTTTGGCGAGGTACTGGTTCAGGGCCTGCTCGGGCAGGATGCTGATGATGCAGTCGGCGTCTTTCGCGTTGCTGACCGTGCTGCTGAAGTCCGTCGTCGTGACGGGCACCTTGACGGTCTTGTTGACCGTCTTCTTCGACGCCCCGAGGCCCACCGTGACGAACGGCGCGAGACCGGCCGCCGCCGGCAGGTCGTAGGTGACGACGTTAGTCGTGGCGCACCGCTGGCCGGCCTTCGTGCCGAGCGCGGCGAAACCGATCGGCCCGGGGACGAGCGGGTAGGAGTCCGTGCTCGAGTATTCGCTGCCCGAAATCGCATTGGCCGCCAGGTAGGGAATCTTCGCCGCGTCGAGAATCGGCAGGATCGAATCGGCGAACTGACTGAACGAGCCGAGCACGGCGACGGCCTTGTCGTTCACGGCCTGGCGGGCGCAGGTGCCGGCGGTGTTGGGGTCGTTCTTGTCGTTGCAGGACACCACCTTCAGCGGGTGGCCGGCAATGCCGCCCGCGGCGTTCGTCACCTTGGCGAAGGCTTCGAGCACGGTGGGGATATCCGGGAAGTTCGCGCCGGACGTTCCCGACGGAGTGATGGTGAGGATGGTGATCGGCGTCCCGGTCGCGGTGCTGCCTGCCGAGGCTCCCGTGCCCGCCGAGGTCGTGCGGGTGGAGTCGGTCGTTGACGACGTCGAACTGCCGCAGGCCGCCGCCCCGAGGGCGACAGCCATGACTAATGCGGCGCCACGGATGGTCCCGATCCTCGCGCGCACCGTGGTTCTCCTTCCGTCGCTCGAAGCTGGATGCGCTGGCCGGATGACAGCGCCGCCGAGCGAACGCGCTGACCGTATTGCGTCCGGTGTGACCTCGGTCATGGTCGGCAGCAGCAGAAATCGCATTCTCACGTCGAGCGTCCGGAAAATCGGACAGATCGTCCGCGGCGCCGGGTGGGGCCATGAGGCTAGAAGACGAGCACCGGCTTGACGGTGACGCCGGCGACCGAGTCGGCTACCGCCCGGTTGATGTCGGCGAACGGATAGTTGGTGATCAGCTCTTCGAGCGGTAGCCGGCCCTCGGCGTGCAGTGCCATCAGCTTGGGGAGGAACTCGCGGGGGTCGGCATCACCCTCGATGCAACCCCGTAGCGTCTTGCCGCCGCTGATGATGTCAATGATGTCGACTGACACGTCCGGCCGGCCCAGACCCACCGCGACCAGCGTGCCCCCCGAACCGAGGGCCTTCATGGCCCGCGCGAGGACAGCGGGGACCCCCGTGGTGTCCAGGGCGTGCGTGACGCCACCGGCGGTGTGGTCCTTGATCGCCTCGACCGGATCGTCCACACCGGGGTCGATCGTCACGGTCGCGCCCAGCTTGGCCGCCAGCGCCCGCCGCCCGGCCACCGGATCGACGGCGACGATCGTGCGCACTCCGCTCGCCCGTGCGGCGAGCAGGCCGGCCAGGCCCACACTGCCCGCCCCGAAGACCGCGAAGGACGAGGTCTCGTCCGGCTTGAGGACGTTCAGCACGCTGCCGACGCCCGTCTGGACACCACATCCGAGCGGCGCCAGAACGGTCAGGTCCACACCCGGCTCCACTACGACGATGTTGTCGACCGTGGTCAGGCAGTGGCTCGCGAAGCTGGACTGGCCGAAGAAGCAGCCCCGTACCGGCGAACCGTCGAGCGACAGCGGTGTCGAGCCGTCCGCCCGCCCGCCGGAGGTGTTGAGGAGAGCGAACAGCTCGCAGTAGGCCGGTCGACCGGCACGGCAGCGCCGGCACCGGCCGCAGCGCCGGTAGCTGAGCAGGACCGTGTCGCCGGGGCGGATGCCGGGGACGCCGGCACCCACCTCCGCGACGATGCCGGCGCCTTCGTGACCCAGCACGATCGGGCCGTACTTGATCGGCCACGCGGCCTTGACGGCCAGATCCGTGTGGCATATCCCGCTCGCCAGCGTGCGTATCAGCACCTCGCCCTCGCCGGGTGCGGCGAGGTCGAGGGTCTCGATGCTGAACGGGCTGTCCGGTTCGCGTGAGAGCGCGGCCGTGATCTGCACGGTCGTCTCCCCGGTCACGCCGGCCGGGCTGGCACGAAGATCGACTTTACGTCGAGGTAGGCGTCCAGACCCTCCGGCCCGTACTCTTTCCCGACGCCGCTGGCCTTCCAGCCCCCGAAGGGTGATCCCGGATCCAGGGTCCACATGTTCAGCCCGATGCTTCCGGTCTGAATCTGTCGGGCGACGCCGAGAGCCCGGTCCGGGTCGGCGCTCCACACGCTGCCGGCCAGTCCGTAGTCCGAGTCGTTGGCGATGTCGACGGCGTCGGCGACCGTGTCATACGGGATCACGCAGACGACCGGTCCGAAGATTTCTTCCCGGGCGACGGTCATGGCGTTGTCGACGTCGGCGAACACGGTCGGCTCGACGAACCAGCCGCGCTCCTGCACGGGGGGACGGCCGCCGCCGGCCACCAGCCGGGCGCCTTCGCTCCGCCCGGTCGCGATGTATCCCTCGACCCGGTCACGCTGGCGCGAGCTGACCAGTGGTCCCATCGTCGTGGTGGTGTCGAGCGGGTTGCCGAGCACGAAGGAGCGGGCGAGGCCGACCAGGCCGTCGACCACCGCGTCGTACAGGTTGCGGGGAGCGAGAATCCGGGAGTTGAGGAAGCAGGACTGTCCGGCGTTGGCGAAGGACAGGAAGCCCAGACCCTTCATCACTGTGGGCAGGTCTGCGTCGTCCAGTACGACGGCCGCGGACTTCCCGCCCAGTTCGAGGGTGACCGGTTTGAGCGCCGTCCCGCAGATGCCCCCGATGATCCGCCCGGCGGCGGTCGAGCCGGTGAAGGAGACCTTGTCGACGCCGGCATGCCTGACCAGCAGGTCTCCGGTCTGCCGGCCGCCGGTGATCAGGTTGACGACGCCCGCGGGCAGGCCCGCCTCCTCGGTTGCCTCCATGAGGTAGGCGGCATCCAGCGACGTCTCCGGGGCGGGCTTGAGCACCACGGTGCAGCCGGCGGCCAGCGCCGGCCCGAGCTTCATCGCGGTAAGCCCGAGGGGGTAGTTCCACGGCACGATCACCGCGACGGTCCCGACCGGGCGCCGCTGCAGGCGCACCGTGCCGGGATAGGCCAGCGCCGGGCGCTCCTGGTCGGCGAAGCCACCGCGCGCCAGCGCCGCGTAGTACCGCAGTGTGCCAGCCACGGCGTGGACGTTGGCGGAGGTGGACAACGCCAGCGGCATGCCGTTCTGCCGGGAGACGATCTCACTGATCTGCTTCGAGCGCCGTTCGATCGCCCCGGCAAGCCGCTCGAGCAGGTCGGCCCGCTCGACGGCCGGAGTTGCCTCCCACGCCGGCTGGGCCGCCCTGGCGGCGGCCACCGCCAGGTCCACCTCCTTGGCGCCCGCCTCAGGCAGGTCACCAAGCCGCTGCCCGGTGGCGGCCTCGATGATCGGGGTAGTCGTCTCCGACAGGGGCGTCGTCCACTGTCCGTCGATGTAAAAGCAGCCGAAGTGACGGCTCATACCAGGCCTCCCCGCAAGAATGTGACCACCTGAGGTGGCGGACCCGGAATCGGCGCGCGCCTCGTTGCCGGCGAGCCTGCGAATTCTGCCGTGAACCAGCCGCCAGCGTGAAATGCTTCGGCGAGCAACGGTGTGTGCGCGCCAGCATGGCACGGACCGGGCGCAGTTGAACATGCCTGATGCCGCAATGGGCGCATGCGCGCGCCGGCAATGTGTCGCGCCTGCCCCGGGCGTACCCAAGGCATATCCCAGGCCCCACCGGTGACGTTGCCGAGGTAGGCATGCGTGGTTGGCCGACTTCGACATGTACGCCAGCCCGGGTCCGTGCCATATTCCGGACTGTTCCCAGGCAATGTTGCGTCCCGTGTCGACGTCGCGTCACATATCAACATCGCATCAATTGTCGACGTCACGTCACGTGTCAATGTCCTACGTCCTTGGCGGCGCCGGTGTGCGGTATTCACGGGCCGGCCCGCCGGAGAACGGCGCCGGTCGTCCGCTGAATGTCGTGTGCCGTGGGCAGAAGGAGGACGGAAAGTGGCTGGCACAGACGGGCCGGGCACGTCGCCTGGACGGGGTAGTGGTCCGCTTGCGGGCGTCCGCGTCGTCGACATGGCGGACGGGATCGGCGAGTTCTGCGGTCGCTACCTCGCCGACCTGGGTGCGGACGTGATCCGTGTCGAGCCGCCGGGTGGTGCCCCCTCCCGACGGCAGGCGCCGCTGCACGACGGCGTCAGCCTCCACTTCGTTGCGAACAACGCGAACAAGCGCGGCGTCACGCTCGACCTGACCTCGACGTCCGGCCGGGACGCGTTCCTGGCCCTGCTCGGCACCGCGGACATCTTCATCGAGAGCACGTGTCCGGGCACGTTCACGGAGTTGGGTCTTGGTCTGGATCGGCTGCGTGCCGTGCTGCCCGCCCTAGTGGTCGTGTCGATCACCGAGTTCGGGCAGACCGGGCCGTACCGCGACTGGGTGGCGACGGACTGGGTACAGCTGGCCATGGGTGGCGTGTTGTCCCGGTCCGGCATACCCGGCCTGTCACCCCTCCTGCCGCCGGAGGGGTTGGTGTATTCCTCGGTCGCCATCCAGGCGGCGTGGGCGGCGCTGCTCGCGTACAGCAGCCGGCTGGACACCGGCTTTGGTGATCACGTCGACTGTTCCGTCTACGAGACGATCGTGCAGGTCCTCGACCCGGGCTTCGGGATCGGCGGCACGGCGTCCCGGGGAGTATCCGCGGCGAGCCTGCCGCGGGGTCGACCCGATGCCCGTCACCTCTACCCGATCTTTCGGTGCGCCGACGGGTACGTGCGCATATGCCTGCTCGCCAAGCGGCAATGGCGTGCCATGTTCGGCTGGCTGGGCGAGCCGGCCGAGTTCGCAGGGCCGGCCTTCGACGGCTTGGGCGCGCGGTTCGCGGCTGCGCCCCGCCTCTACCGGCTCATCGGGCAGTTGTTCGCCGAGGCGACCCGCGACGAGCTCGTCGCCGAGGGGCAGCGCCGGGGGGTGCCCATCGCCGCCCTACTGGACGCGGCCGAGGTCCTCACCAGTGAGCATTTCAGCACCCGCGACGCGTTCGTGACGGTGGAGATCGCACCCGGGGTGCGTGGCCGGATGCCGAACGGACTGGTCGAGCTGGACGGCATCCGGGCCGGCATCCGGCGCCCCGCCCCGGCGCCCGGTGCGGGCGACGACATCGTGCTCGCCGCGCTCGCAGTCGCCGACCGTCGCACGACGCCCACGCCCACGCCTACGCCTACGCCCACGCCGGCAACGCCGAGCGGTGCCGGGGACGCGCCCGCGCGGGCCCACCGTCCACTGCAGGGTGTACGCGTCCTCGACCTCGGGGTGATCGTCGTCGGCGCCGAGCTGGGACGGCTGTTCGCCGACCAGGGCGCGGAGGTCATCAAGATCGAGAACCGGGCCTTCCCCGACGGGAGCCGGCAGTCACGGGACGGCGCGACGATGTCCCCGTCCTTCGCCTGGGGCCACCGCAACAAGCTCAGCCTCGGTCTCGACCTGCGCAGCCCGCAGGGCGTGGCGGTCTTCAAGCGCCTCGCCGCCACGGCCGACGTCGTACTGTCCAACTTCAAGCCGGGCACGATGGAGTCCCTGGGGCTCGGCGACCAGAGCCTACGCACGATCAACCCACGGCTGATCGTGGTGGACAGCAGCGCCTTTGGCTCGTCCGGACCATGGAGCCCCCGCATGGGGTACGGCCCGCTCGTTCGCGCGGCCACCGCGATCACGGGACTGTGGCGCTACCCGGATGTGCCGGACAGCTTCAGCGACAGCAGCACCATCTATCCCGACCACGTCGCGGCCCGAGTGGGCGCCGTGGCGGTGCTGGCAACCCTCCTCGCCCGCCGCCGTTGCGGTATCGGTGCCACGGTGAGCTTCGCCCAGGCCGAGACCATCCTCACCCAGCTTTCCGCCCAGTTCCTGTGCGAGTCGCTGGCTCCCGGATCCCTGGCGGCGCGAGGCAATGTCGGCGGACACGACGCGCCGTACGGCGTCTACCCGTGTGCCGGCGACGACGAATGGTGCGTGCTGACGATTCGGGGAGACGAGGACTGGCGCCGCCTGTGCCGGGCCATCGGGCGACCGGAGCTGTGCGACGACCCGCGCCTGGCGAGCGCCGCAGGCCGATGCCGGCACCGCGTCGAGGTGGAGCAGGCGGTGACCGCCTGGACGGTGGTCCACCCACCGCGCGAGGTCATGAGCCGCCTTCAGCACGCGGGTGTGCCCGCGGGGATGATGCAGCGGGTCGCGGACCTGCCGGCCGACCCGCACCTCGCGGCGCGCGGTTTCTTCCGCCGGTTGGCCCAGCCACAGCTTCCAGAGCCGATACTGACCGAGAACGGCCCGGCGGTGTTCACCGGGATCGCCGATCCTGAGTTGCGGCCGGCGCCGTT
>NZ_CAUVXG010000041.1:1265-5902 GCF_963555885.1 Protofrankia sp. Cr2 | reverse complement strand
CGAGCGGACGTTCCCCGAGGGTCGCCGACACTGGGGATTCGCCGGCTACGTGTCCCACCCGATCAGCAAGCCGACGATAGCCGCGGTGAACGGCTTCGCGCTCGGTGGCGGCACCGAGATCGTCCTTGCGAGCGACCTGGCCGTGGCGGCGCAGACCGCACAGTTCGGCCTGCCGGAGGTCAGCCGGGGCATCGTCGCCGCCGCCGGCGGGGCCTTCCGGCTGTCGGTACAGATCCCACCCAAGATCGCCATGGAGATGATCCTGACCGGGAAGCCGGTGGACGCGGCCACCGCGCTGCGGCTGGGCCTGGTCAACCGGGTGGTGCCGAGGGCGTCGGTCCTCGACGAGGCCCTTG
Source organism: Protofrankia sp. Cr2 (assembly GCF_963555885.1). Taxonomy (NCBI): domain Bacteria; kingdom Bacillati; phylum Actinomycetota; class Actinomycetes; order Frankiales; family Frankiaceae; genus Protofrankia; species Protofrankia sp. Cr2. The sequence goes on along the minus strand of NZ_CAUVXG010000041.1, from coordinate 5,546 downwards.
CCCTGGCCGAGCTGATCTGCCGCAACGCGCCCCTGGCGGTCCAGGCCAGCAAGCGGATCGCGGCGGGCATCATCGACGGCGACATCGCATCCGAGGATGCGGCCTGGGCGCGCACCGACGCGGAGACTGCGGCCCTGATGCGTTCCGAGGACGCCCGGGAGGGTGTGCGCGCCTTCGCGGAGAAGCGACCGCCGGTATGGCTGGCGCGATGAGCGCGATGAGCGCGATGAGCGCGATGAGCGCGGCGGGCGCGGCGGGCGCGGCGGTCACGTGGTCGGTGACGGGGTGACCGGCCGCGGCGGGCGCCGGCCGGTGATCGCAGGCCTGGGTCTCACCGAGCTGGGCAAGGTCTACAACACGACGGCGCGCCAGTTCGCCGGACAGGCCGTGCGGCGGGCCGTCGCCGACGCCGGACTGCAGCTGTCCGACGTGGACGGGCTACTCACCAACGCGGGCGTGTCGGGTGCCGTCGGGCTGGGCGTGCAGGGTGATCTCGGGTTGCGTGACCTGCGCCTGCTGTCGGAGATCCAGGCGTACGGGTCGTCCGCCGGCGCCATGGTGCAGTACGCGTCGATGGCGGTGGCGGCAGGCATGGCCGACGTCGTCGCCTGCGTGTTCGCGGACGCGCCGTTGCGGGAGAAGGTGCCCGGCGGTTCGGCCTACTCCGGCTCGGCCAGCCGGGCGTCCGGGTGGCGCGCCCTGGCGGCGGCGAGCGGGATCGCCAGCCCCAACACGCTGTATGCGCTGGCCGCCCGTCGGCACATGATCGCTTATGGCACCACGAGCGAGCAGTTCGGGGCGATCGCGGTGGCGCAGCGGGCCTGGGCCGCCCGTAACCCGCTCGCTGCGCTGCGGACGCCGATCACGCTTGCCGACCACCAGGCGTCCCGGCTGATCGCCGAGCCGTTTCACCTGTTGGACTGCTGTCTGGTCAGCAACGGCGGTATCGCGGTGATCGTGACCACGGCGGACCGGGCCGCCGACCTGCGCCAGCCGCCGGTGCACGTCCTGGGTTGGGGACAGGCGCATCCCGGCTACGCGATGGCGCGAGGCAGCGAGTTCGGGCTGGTCAGCGGTGGCGCGGTCGCTGGGCCGGCGGCGTTGAAGATGGCCGGCGTCACTCTGGCCGACATCGACGTCGTGGAGCTGTACGACTGCTACACCTACACTGTGTTGATCTCGCTGGAAGACTACGGATTCTGCGCCAAGGGCGAGGGCGGGGCCTTCGTCGCCAGCGGGGTGCTCGGCCCCGGCGGATCGCTCGCGCTCAACACCGGCGGTGGTCAGTTGTCGTCCTACTACATGTGGGGCATGACACCGCTGTCCGAGGCGGTCATCCAGGCCAGGGGTCAGGGTGGCGAACGGCAGGTCGCCGCGCATGACCTGGTACTGGTCAGCGGCAACGGCGGCGTCCTCGACCACCACTCCACCCTGGTACTCGGCGCGGACCCAGCCTCGTGAGTCCGAAGCGCACGAGCGAGCAGCGGGGCCTTCGCCCAGACCCCGGCACGCCTGTTCCGGCAGTCCGGCGTGACGCCGAGACCGAGGAGTTCTTCGCCGGCACCGAGCGCGGCGAGCTGCTGATCCGCCGCTGCGACGACTGCGGCCACGACAACCCGCCGCCGGCGAGTGCCTGCGCCCGCTGTCATTCGGCCGCGCTGACCTGGACGCCGGCCCGGGGCACCGGCTCGGTGGTGAGCTGGTCGGTGGTCCACGGCCCGGCCCGCGACGGCGGCCCGCCGGCGCGCACCACGGTGGCCATCGTGGAGCTGGACGAAGGTCCGTGGCTGCACAGCCGGCTTGCCGAGGTGGACCCGGCCGACGTCCACGCCGGACTGCGGGTGGCCGTGACCTTCGACCGACCCACCGACGGTGAGGCGGTCCCGGTCTTCCGGCCCACGTAAGAGCGGACCGGCAATAGCCGTCGTGGCCGCCCGCGATAGCGATGGACCGGGGCACGGCCGCCCTGGTATGTCCGTCAGCTATGGACATCCAGCAACTGCGCTGTTTCGTGGCGGTCGCGGAAGAGCTGCACTTCGGGCGCGCAGCCGACCGGCTGCACCTCACTGCCTCGCCGCTGAGCCGACGCATCCGCGAGTTGGAGCGGGAGCTGGGTGAGGAGCTCTTCGTGCGCGGCTATCACCAGGTCAGGCTGACGCGTTCGGGGCGGGATCTTCTAGAGCCCGCAGCCGACGTCGTGCGGCGCTTCGATGCCCTGCGGGCCCAGCGGCCGGACCGGAGTGCCCGGCCGGCGCGCGACATCGGTGCGGCACCGGTGCTGACGCCGAGCGTCGTGGATCTCGTGCTCGGCACCTTCACACGGCTCTATCCCGACATCGAGTTACCGATCACGCTCGAACGGTCGGCCGTGCTGATGGACATGTTGTGCGCACGGAAGATCGATCTTGCGGTCGTGCACCTCCCGGTGACCGACCCGGGCCTGCGCGGGCTGGAGCTGGCCCGGTACCGCTATGCAGTCGCTACACGCAGCGACGACGAACTGGCGAGCCGACGCCGGCTGCGGCTGGCCGACCTGACCGAACGGGAGATGCTGATGCCATCGTCGAAGCTGCAACCGCTCGCCATGAAAAACCTGCGTGATTTCCTCGTCCGGGCCGGAATCAGGCACCTGAACGAACTGCCACACGCCGACTCGATTCACCTCGCGGCCCGGGTGATCCGTACGCGGAGCCTCACGCTGGTCGCCGCGGACCCGGACAATCCCAGCACGCGTAGCTTCGCCGGACCCGATTTCGCGCTTGTCCCACTCGACGAGCCGGATCTTCATTTCGCCGCCGGAGTCGCGTGGCGGGCTGACGACGAGTCCGCCGACCCCATTCTCGCCCGCGTGATAGAGACCCTGCGCACCGGCCGGGGCGCGACGCCGCTCGTCATATAAGGCTCTGTTGCGTAAGAGCGCCCGGCAACAGGGAGGTGGATCAAGGAGTGTGTCCCAGCCGTATTGCCACATATTGGACACGTAACGTATCATCATCAGAATCACATGGCCATGCTGAGCGGCCGTCTGGTAACGGAAGGAGGCCCACCATGGTCACCGTCCACGATGTCGCCGCCTACATACTCCAGCAGCGGGCACCGATGTCCGCGATGAAGCTCCAGAAGCTCGTCTACTACTCCCAGGCATGGTCGCTGGTGTGGGACGATGCACCCCTGTTCCCCGAGCGGATCCAGGCCTGGGCGAACGGTCCCGTCGTGTACGAACTGTTCGACGCCCACCGCGGCCGCTACACCGTCCAGCACCCGTGGGAACGGGGTAACCCAGAGACGCTGACGGACGACCAGCGGGAGACGATCGACGAGGTGCTCCGCGCCTACGGTGACTTCAGCGCCCGCCAGCTCAGCGTCCTGTCTCACTCGGAGCGGCCGTGGATCGAAGCCCGTCGAGGCCTGGCCCCGTTAGATCGCGGTGCACAGGTTATCGACCCCACCGTGATGATCGACTATTACGGTTCGCTTGCGGACGATGATGAGAACGCCGAGCCGGTACAGGGCTCGGTGGTGCTCGAAGACTGATGGGCAGAAAGCAGAAGAAGACGCCAGAGATCGCGATCCCTCCCCGGAAACAGGGGATACCGAAGCGTGCATCCCGGGTGCCGGGCGCAGGCAACAGTCATGATCGGATCTGCTGGCGATTCGGAATGCTCGACGGCGAAGGCCCATGGTCCATCCAGCCCGAACAGTGGCCGGATATTATCGGACATCTGCGGCGATTCGAGTCGATGACCGTCAATACGGCTTGAGAGTCGGCAACGTCTTCCATGTCATCTGGTGGGATCCGGAGCACGAGGTCTGGCCAAGCAAGAAGTGAGCGGCGACAGAGGCATCGCCGTCTGTCGGGCCGGTTCCGTAGCCGGCGCCTCCAGGTGCGGCATCCAGAAGAGGTCATCTCGGGGACGACAGAAGATTTGAGGCAGGGTCTCAGTCTTCGGCTTCACTCAAGGTCGTCGCGTAGCAGGTCCATGAGGAGTCCGTCGTGGAAGCGGCCGTCCGGCCCGCGTTCGTAGCGGCGCATGATGCCGACGGGACGAAAGCCGACCTTCTCGTAGCAGCGGATGGCCCGGGTGTTGGTGGCCGCCGGGTCGATCGTGAGCCGATGATGCCCCCGCTGTTCGCACAGGAAACGGGCGACCAGTCCGACCGCCGTCGTCCCCACGCCGCGGTCCTGGAACCGGCTGCTGAGGTAGATGTCGATGCCCGCGTGGCGGTACTGCGGGTCGTTCTCCTCGCAGTACTGGATGCCACCGGCGACCTGGCCGTCCA
>NZ_CAUVXG010000041.1:0-698 GCF_963555885.1 Protofrankia sp. Cr2 | reverse complement strand
CGCGCCACCGACTCTTCGGTGAGGATCGCACGCAACGCGGCGACGTCCGTGGGGCGGCCAGGACGGACCGTGACATCGCCATCAACAAGCAGCGGACGCGTTTCCACAGGCTTCCCTCCGATCCGAGGCCCTCTCAAAGGTGACGCCACTCAAGACTCCACGGCGACGCCACTCAAAGGTGACGGCGCACCGGAGGGCCACCCAGAGTGGACCATGCCGGTCCGCCTTCCGGACTTCGGGAGTCCGGGACCGGACCGGACGGCGTCGTCCACTGGAACAGGCCTCGCTGGAATGGCTGCCACATCGGCTGCCCGTGGTCAGCGTCGTCGGGTCCGTCGGTGACCACGGGCGGACCTGGCGCTCGGGTTACGCTGATCGTCGCAGGGCAGCTCCGGTGAGCAGCCGGTGAGCAACGGGGGCGGTTGTGGACGAGCCACAGGGGCCGGGGCGGTGACCCAGGTGAGCGCCGCCCAGCCCGTGGACGGTGTCCAGCCTGTGGACGGTGCCTTGCGTGCCTGGGCGGTCGCGCATGCTCGCACCGTGGGCCGCACGGGTGATCCGTCGGGGGCGGCACTTCAGCCTGACGATGCACTGCCGGCCGGGCCGGCTGGCCGGCTGGTGGTCACCACACGGGAACGGCACACCCTGACCGGCCACACCAGAGAGATCAACGCGGTGGCGTGGGCGACCGGTCCGGA
>NZ_CAUVXG010000040.1:19802-46805 GCF_963555885.1 Protofrankia sp. Cr2 | reverse complement strand
GAGGCGCCCCGTCGGACGGAGCCATGTCGACCAGCGCCATGTCGACCAGCGCCATGTCGGAGCTCTCCCTGTCGGACCTCGCCAACGGCGGGTGCGAACGCGACTTCTCCCGCTATGGTGCCAGTGCAGCACAGGTACTATCCGACGCGAACCAGTCAGAGCCGGCCTCGTGCCCATCTGTCTCGCCTGCTGGTATCCGATGAACCTTCCACCACTTCGGGCTCTCGTCGGTATATGCAGCCGCGCCTCCACACGTAGTACCTACATGATGCTTGATACCGCCGGCTTCTACGAGCCACACCCAATTCCCATCCGCCGAGACAAAGTTGAGATATTTTTCCTTTTCGTATGGGCAGTATGCTTTCTTTGGAGATGATCGATAGGCGTCAAGGGTGGAATAATCGACCGAAAACGGGCCCGTCACATTGGCGCGGACCCGGATGCAGTTCTCAATGTTGGAATTCGGTACGTACTGGCGTAGGCCGTCGGAGTTGATGTAGTAGACAGCTCCGTCGGAGGTTTTGATCATTTTGTTGAGGTAGGAATTGCTCGTAGGTGCGCCCGACGGTCGAGGGCTTCCCTGAGCAACCGTGGGAGCAACCGTGGAAACTACCGCAGGACCTACCGCAGGACCTACCGCAGGACCTACCGCAGAACCTACCGGCGCGTTTTCCGAACTTCGGCCGAAAATCTGATTCGGCGACGCAGGAATAAAAGAAATAACCATCGACGCCGGGCTCGTTGGACTCAGAAATGGAGACGCCATGACCGTCTGCGGCATGGCGGGAGCGACCGAAACTCCCACTGCAACACCGTTACCACTTTTTATGAAGGCGGCGACAACGGCGCATGCTCCCCCTATGACCGCAGCAGCCAAAGTCGCGAACATCGCGACCCACCCATTCCGGGCAGCATTTCTTTGAGAATCCATTCTCCCCCGATTCAATTATCGAAAACAAAGCCGGCCGCGATCCACTGCGCCGGCAGGCTGACAGCTGACAGCGGCTGCAGGCCGTCTACCTGCGCTACTGAAGAATCAACTGTCCGTCTGCCGGAGCTGTTCGTGCTCGACGCCACCATGGCCGCTGGATACAGCGAGCACCTGCTGGTACCAGTGACTCGCCTTCTCGACATCGGCAACAGCAATCATCGGTTGAGGCCGTGCCGAGGGTACCGTTATCGTGGCCATGGCAGGGATGGTAACGGGCGACGCCGGTTACCAGAGCGACGCGTCCGGAGTCGGGGCCTGCACTCCCCTGCGGCATCCCTCGGACAAACGCGTGCGGAGGCGGCCGTCGGTGTCGGGCTCACCGCGTGCGATCAACTCGGACACATCCTCGATCATCTTCCGCAGCACACGCTCCCCTTCATGGGCGGTGGCGGCGGTCGGGTCGCCGAGCACGCCGGACGGCGAGACTGAGCGAACGCCGGAGGCGACGATGGCCGGTAGCAGCTCGGTGATGGGGGCGGTGTTGCCCACCGCGGCTTGTGTCATGTCCACCAGTTCGGGGGCCAGGTGCAGCATGAGCGAGGTCTCGGTGAAGCCGGCGTGGGCGTCGACGTTTTCGGTTTCGCACGGTACCCACGCCACCCGGTGTTGCTCATAGCGCATCTGTACGACGGCTCGGGACAAACTCTGCAGGTTGCCGCCGTGGGCGTTGACGAACACGATGCGGCCGCACCAGGTGGCCATCGAGCGGACCAGTTCCACCAGCATCGACCCCAAGACCTCGTTGCCGATGGAGATCGTGCCCGCAAACGGCTGGTGCTCGCCGCTGGCGGCATACGTGACCGGCGGTGCGACCAGTACCGGCTCTGCGGGGCACCGGTGGAGCAGCCGTGCCGCGGCTCCTTCGGCCACCGCCACCGCAATCGTGGTGTCGGTGGCCAGCGGCAGGTGCGGCCCGTGCTGCTCGAAGGAGCCGACCGGAACCAGGACCAGGGGTTCAGCCGGAAGCCCGGACCAGGAAAACCGCGATAGACGCGTCCGCGTGGCAGACGTGGCAGACGTGGCAGACGTGGCAGACGTGGCAGACGTGGCAGACGTGGCAGACGTGGCGCTGCTGGTCGGGCTCGCGGGCGGGTTCATCAGGTGGCCGCGGTGCCCAGTCTCCGGGTGAAGCCTTCGGGCATCACGACATCGTTCGGCGTCAGGTCGTGGATGGACGAGCGCCCCAGCCCGAGCAGGGCCGAATCGATATCGCCGCGCAGGATGTCGAGCACGTTCTCCACCCCCGCCTGCCCGGCGGCGGCCAGGCCCCACAGGTACGCACGGCCGATCATCACCGCCCGCGCACCGAGCGCAACTGCCTTCACCACGTCGCCGCCCCGGCGGATACCGCCGTCCATCAGCACCTCAATGGTGTCTCCGACCGCGTCCACGACCGCCGGCAGTGCCCGGATCGGGGCCGGCGTCCCATCGAGATTGTTGCCACCGTGGTTGGAGACCGAGATGGCGCTGACCCCGGCGTCGACCGCGCGCCGGGCGTCGTCCACGCGGCACACGCCCTTGAGCATGAACGGCCCCTGCCACCGCCGGCGTATCCAGGCGATGTCGTCCCAGGTCGCCGGGGGTGTCTGCATCCATTCGCCGTACGCGCCGAAAAAGGTGGGGAGCGGCTGGCCCGCCTCGGCCAGGTTCGGCACGGTCAGGTCGGGGAGGCTTCCGGAGCGAAGGTATTCCAGCAGCCAAGCGGGCCGGGACAGGGCCTGGGGGGCCAGCCGCGCCATGGTCTTCAGGTCCAGCCGGTCGGGTATCCAGGGGCTGCCCCAGTCCCGGCCGTGCGAGAACGACCAGTCCAGGGTGAGGATCAAGCCGACCGCGCCGGCCTGCTGGGCGTGCTCCATTCGCCGGATCATGCACTCCCTGGTGCCCATCCAGTACATCTGGAAGAAGGTCCGCGAGTTGGCCGCCACGACGTCCTCGATCGGCTTGCTGGCGAACGAGCTGAGCCCCATCGCCGTGCCCCGCGCCGCGGCGGCCCGCGCCACCGCCACCTCACCCTCGGGATGGACCGCCTGGACTCCGGTGGGAGAAATGATCACCGGCATCGATATCGGCTGACCCATGACCGTGGTCTCCTGGTCCCGCTTGGCCGGCAGGTCCGCCACATGCGGAGCGAAGCCGAGCTCGGCGAACGCCGCGGTGTTGTCCCGCAACGAAACACCCTCCTGCGAGCCGGCCAGCAGCGCGCCGTATACCGATGCGGGAAGCCTTCCCCGGGCCCGCTTCCGTGCCTCGGCGACCGACTCGAACCACCCGTTGCCCATATCCCACCTTCCGTGGCGCCCCCGACGAGGGCGTCCCATCTGTCGAGCAGGTCAGCCTGGAGCGATACATGCAGCCAACGGGCGCCACGGCCGGAGGGACGCAGCCGGGTGAGACAAGGCGTCGCGCCCGGCTCGTCAACCTGCGGGACGCTCTCCTCGGCGGGCACCGTGTACCCCTGCATGACACCTCAGTCCTGTCACTCGGGCCGCTGTCCGCGGCGTGTGGCAACTTTAATGGCACTCGTGGCCAAAAAAAAGAGATCGCCCGATCCTTGTTGGCCTCCCTTCGGGTCTGATATCGGTTAGAGTCTGCTATCCGTTAGGGTCTGATATCCGTGCCCACCCCATCCAGGCGCCCGAAGGGCCGCCCACCCGTTACCGATCACGCCACGATCGAACGGGCGGCGTTCGCGCTGTTCACCGAGCGAGGGTTCGACGCCACCACGCTGGACGCGATCGCCGAGGCCACGGGGGTCGGGCGGCGCACCGTGCTGAGGTACTACCCATCCAAGAACGACATCCCCTGGGGCCGGTTCGACGAGAACCTCGTCCAACTCCGGAAGTCCCTGGACTCCATGCCCCACGACATCCCCGTCTACGAGGCCGTCCAGCAAGCGGTGCTCGCCTTCAACCACGTCGACACGCCGGCACTCGCCCAGCACCGGCAACGGATGGCGCTGCTACTTCGGACGCCGACACTGCAGGCCCACTCCGCCCTCAAATACCGGCAGTGGCGCGAGGTGATCATCTCCTACGCCGCCGACCGCCACGGCATATCCTCCGCTGACCTGCTGCCACGCACCGTGGGCCAGGTCACCCTCGCGCTCGCCGTGTCCGCCTATGAACAATGGCTGGAACACGAGGACCGCATGATCGAGGAACTCCTCGACGAAGCCCTGTCGGGCCTGCGGAGATACTTCGCCGATCCGCAACGATGACGCCCGGGATGGACGCGACGGACCCACCGGACCTGCCGGAGCCCGCCGGAGCCGCCGGAGCCGCCGGACGCGGTGCTCAGGAAAGGCGAAGCACTCCTCTGATGATGGTGCCCTCGGCCTGGTCGCGGTATCCCGACGGCAGTGCGGCGAGCGAGTCATAGGTGCGGGTGACGATGGAGTCGAGGTCGTAACGGCCGGCCCGGTGGAGATCGGCAAGAAAACGGATGCCTTTTCGCCCGTCCCATGAACCGGCGAGACAGCCGACGACCTGCTTCTCCAGGCTCTGCAGGTTCCGCAGGTTGATCGTGGCCGTGTTCTCGTCGGCGGGATGGACGTTTACCACGACCACCCGGCCGCGCTTTCCGACCAGGGACAGGGCCGCCTCGGTGCAGCGGCCGTCACCGACCGCCATGGCCATGACGACCGTGTTCGCCATCCGGCCGGCCGTCATGTCGGTCACCACCGTCGCCGCCTCCCCGAGGCTTGCCACCGCGATGTCGGCACCGAGCCGTTTCGCGACACCTCGCTTGAAGGGAACGGGATCAACGGCCACGATCGAGCGGGCGCCGGCGAAACGAGCGGCCTGGACGGCGTTCGCACCGATCCCGCCGACCCCGACCACCACGACCGTGTCCCCGGCACGTACTTCGGCGGTGTTCAGGACGGCTCCCCATCCAGTGACACCGGCGCAGGCGATGGTGCAGGCGGCCTCAAGAGGCAGCGCGGGATCGACGACGACGCAGCTCGCCTCATTGACGACCGTGTGCTCGGCAAAGGTACCGAGAAACACGAAGACGCTCAGATCCTCGCCGCGGGCATGATGGCGGGCGGTGCCGTCGGAGATCTGGAAGCCCTGCCCGATCAGGGCACCCCGCTCACACAGGTACGGGAGGGCGTCGAGGCACGCGACGCACGCCCCGCACGGCGGCAGCGGGACGCTGAGCACGACATGGTCACCGGGACGGATTGCGTGCACCCCGGCTCCGACGGCCTCGACGACGCCCGCTCCCTCGTGGCCGCCGATAACCGGCCGGCGCGCGCCGGGATACCCGCCGTCGAGCAGGTGGTGGTCGCTGTGACACAGGCCGGTGGCCACCATCCGGACCAGAACCTCACCCGCGGCCGGCGGGTCGAGGGTGATCTCCTCAATGCTCCACTGCGACCGATCGGGCCACAGCACCGCCGCACGTGTCCTCATCGCCGTGCAATCCCGTCAGTCGAAGGTGACCATCAGTTGAAGACGGCCGTCAGTTGAAGGTGATGACGCCACGGATGTTCAGCCCGGCGTGCATGTCCTCGTAGCCCTGGTTGATCTCCTCCAGCGGGTAGGTACGGGTGACCAGCTCGTCGAGTTTGAGATCCCCCCGCTTGTAGAGGTCGATCATCAGCGGGATCTCACGCACCGGGGAACCCATGCCGTAGATCGCCCCCTGTATCCGCTTCTGGTACATCGTCAGCTCAAGCAGGTTGACCGGGATGCCCGTCTCGTTCTGGTTGCCGGCGGCGGTGGCGACGACGGTTCCGCCTTTGCGGATGGCCGCGAACGCCTGGGCGAGATGCTGCCCGGTCACAACGCCGACCGTGACCACGGCCGCGTCCGCGCCCTGCCCGTTGGTGATGCTGCGTGCCAGTTCGGCCGCCGGCTCGATGTCGGCGAACGCGTCGGTTGCCCCCATTTTCAGGGCGAGTTCCCGTTTGAAAGGGACGGGATCGACGGCGATGACCCGGGTGGCTCCGACGTAGCGGGCGCCCTGGACCGCGTTCATGCCGACCCCGCCGGTACCCACGATGATGATGACGTCGCCGGGGACGATGCCGGCTGCCCGGACCGAGGAACCCCACCCGGTGGGAACCCCGCATCCGACCAGGCAGGCGACCTGGAAGGGCACATCATCGTCGATCTTCACACAGGACGCCTCGGGCATCACGCTCCACTCGGAGAAGGTGGAGACGCAGCCCCCCTGACCGACGTCACGACCGTCCACATGCATCCGGAAGGTACCGTCGAGCTGGCTGCCGGTGAGCATCAGCGCACCGTTGTCGCAGATGTTCTGCTGGCCGGACGCGCACCACCGGCAGCGCCCGCAGCCGGGGACGAAGGCGGTGACGATGCGGTCACCGGGCTTGAGCGTCCGCACGCCCGGTCCTACCGCCTCGACGACGCCGGCTCCCTCATGGCCACCGACGAACGGCAGGGTGGCGACACTGATGTCGCCCTTGGCGAAGTGGTCGTCGGAATGGCATAAGCCGCTCGCGGCGAGCTGGACGAGAACCTCGTTCTCCTTCGGCTCGTCCAGCTCGACCTCGCCGACCTCCCACCGGCCGGGCGCTTCCCATAACAGTGCCGCGCGCGTCCTGATGGTCATCTTTCGCTCTCCGCAGGTGGTCCTTCTACACATGGTTGTTCTGCAGATGACAGTTGTGGCTTCCACTGGGGTATGACGACACCGTCTGCGACGGTCTCGAACCAGACCCGCATCGGCTGCCCGGCGGTGATCGGGTACGCGCCGGGCAGGTGGCCGACGAGACGGGCGGCCGGCACGTCGTCGAGCTGAACGAGGACCACCGTGTAGGGCACCGGGAAGAACGGGTGTACCTGGTGGGTGACCACCGTCCAGGAGTAGGCGGTGCCGGTGCCGGCCACCGACTGCCAGCGCCCGTCCCAGCTCCCGCAGGTATGGCAATAGGCCCTGGGCATGTGCAGAAGCGCGCCGCACCCGTTGCACATCCGCACGACCAGCTCGCCGCGCCGGGCGGCCTGGAAGAAGCCGCCGGTGTCCCGGTCGTCGTCCCTGGGGACAAGACGCGGGTCCACCGCTCGGACAGGCCCCGCCCCGCTGCCCGCCACGTTGCCCGCCCCGCTGCCTCCCACGTCATGCCGTCCGGAGGAGGAGGGCGCTGCCCGGGGGCAGTGGCGTGGAGGTGACCAGGCAGACCTCGGCCCCGGGCACCTGCGACGTCGACTCGCCGCGTAGCTGGCGGACACCCTCGAGGATGTGGTTCATACCGTGCAGGTAGCCCTCGGACAGATGCCCGCCGCCGGTGTTGATCGGGATACGGCCGCCGAGGTCGATCCCGCCGCCGGCGACGAACGGCCCGCCCTCGCCCTTCGGGCAGAATCCCCAGTCCTCGAGCTGGAGCAGCACCGTGATCGTGAAGCAGTCGTAGATCTGGGCGACGTCGATGTCGTGCGGACCAAGCCCGGCGCGGCGGTAGAGCGTGCGGGCGACCGACCGAGCCGGCAGCTCGGTGATCGATTCCCGCATCAGGACGGGGAACTGGATGCCGGGCTGAGGGTTGCGGCCGCTGCCCTGCGCCACCGCCCGGATCAGGACTGGCGGCTTGCGGCCGTCGCGCGCCCGGGCCGCGCTCGTCACGACAAGCGCGCACGCCCCGTCCGTCTCCAGACAGAAGTCGAACAGCCGCAACGGATCGGCGATCATCCGGGCGGACAGGTAGTCGTCCATCGACAGCGCACGCCCGTGCATCTGCGCCGCGGGGTTCGCGTTCGCCCGGGCCCGGCAGACCAACGCGATGTGCCCGAGCTCCTCCGCCCGCGTCCCGTACTCGATCATGTGTCGCCGAGCCATCATCGCGAAGATCTGCCCCGGCGTGAGCAGCCCGTAGGGGGCGAAGAACTCGTCGTAGCTACCCGCACCGCCAACCTGCGCGTCCATGGCCGACGACAGCCCGTAACGGCGCCCGGAACGGCCGTTGAGCTCCCGGAACACCAGCACCGTCGTGGCCTGTCCGGACAGGATCGCGCCCACCGCATGGCCGACCATCGCGCACGGCGCCACCCCGCCCGGACCGACCTCCGACCAGTAGGTCAGATCCTGGATGCCCAGCGCGTCGGCAAGATCGTGCTGGCGCACGGTGTCCATGTCGCAGCGGACGATGCCGTCGACGTCATGCGGCGACAACCCGGCGTCATCGAGAGCGGCCAAGGCCGCCTGCGTCGCCAACGTCAGGTCGCTGCGGCCCGAGGCACGCGAATAGTCGGTCGCGCCGATGCCGACGATCGCACACCTGTCCCGGTGGTGAAACTCCTCCTCGACGGTCACCCGCCGGCCTCGACGGTGAGATGGCGGATGAGCTGCTCCCGGTGGTGGGCGGGGTCACCGAACATCAGCTCGCTGCTGGTGGCTCGGCGGAAGTACAGATGGGCGGGATGCTCCCAGGTGAACCCGATACCCCCGTGCACCTGGATGTTCTCGGCCGCCGCGAACGCGAAAGCCTCCGAGCAGCGGACCTTGGCGGCAGCTGCGGCTACCGGCAGCTCCACCTCGTGTTCCTGGGCCGCCCACAGCCCGTATGCCGCTGCCGTGCGGGCTGCGTCGAGTTCCAGCGCGATCTCGGCGCAGCGGTGCTTGATCGCCTGGAACTGCCCGATCGGACGTCCGAACTGCACCCGCGTCTTCGCGTATCCGACCGCCATGTCCAGCACGTGTGCCGCGCCGCCGACCTGTTCGCAGGCCAGGGCGACGGCGGCGAGGTGCACGAGGTACTCCAGCGTCCGGTCGGCACCGCCGGACGGGCCGAGCAGGCGGCCCGGCACATCGTCGAGGTCCAGGCGTGCCTGGCGCCGGGTCGGGTCCAGCGTCCGCATCGCGCTCCGGCGCAGGCCGGGCGCGGTGCCCTCGACCGCGAACAGGTTGACCTCGCCACCAGGCCCGCCGTCGCCGTCATCGCTTCCACCACCGCCACCGCCACCGCTGGTGCGGGCTGCCACGAGGAGGAGATCGGCGTGCAGCCCGTCGAGGACGAACATCTTCGTCCCCCGCAGCCGCCATCCCGACGCATCGTGGGTAGCCGTAGCGGCCACGCCCACCGCATCCCAGCGAACCGACTCCTCGGCGAGCGCGACGGTCGCGACGGTATGGCCGGCCGCGATACCCGGCAGGTAGTCCTTGCGCGCGGCCTCGTCGTCCAGATGCAGCAGGACACCGGCGGCGAGCACGGCGGTGGACAGGTACGGCGCGCACAGCAGGGCGCGCCCCATCTCCTCCAGGACGATGCCGACCTCGCCGATACCTGCCCCGGCCCCGCCGTACTCCTCGGGGACGAGCAGGCCGACGACACCCAGCTCGCCCGCCAGCCGCGACCAGACCTCCCGGTCGAAGCCTTCAGGCGTCTCCATCAGACGCCGGACCTCGGTCTGCGGGGAGTATTCCGCCAGGAACTCCCGGACGGCGTGCCGTAACTGCTCCCGTTCCTCACTCGACGCCAGATCCATCAGCCCGCACTCCCTCCTGACGACCTGCCCCGCTCACAATGAAAAACGACGCGAACCGGGCGTGCGAGGAGAACCATTTCTCCCCGTTGATCACCCATGTGTCGCCGTCACGCACCGTCCGGATAGTGAACCCAGCTGCCCGTATCCGGGACCGCCCAGCTCCCGCTGGAATACCGGATCGATCTCAAAATCCCAGGCCACGCCGCCTCCTCCGCCCTTCGAACCCGTGTTTATGACAATGACCACGGGCGGATATCCTTTACGGTAAACTGTGGACAATATCGGCGTCGTAGGGTGTGGTCGCCTGGCCACCGTCCACGGTCAGCACCGCCCCGGTGGTAAAGCTTGACGCCCGCGAGGCGAAGTACAGCGCCGCCCCGACGATTTCACTCGGCTGCCCACCGCGCCGCAGCGGGAACCGGCGCGCGAGCGCCTCGAAGGCCTCTGCGTCCCACGCCTCGCTGATATCGGTGAAAAACGGCCCGGCCATGATGGTGTTCACCCGGACCGCCGGTCCGAACGCCAGCGCGAACCCGGTTGTCAACGTGTTCAGCCCGGCTTTGGCGGCGGCATACGGAAGATCTCTCGGGGTCGGGCGGATCGACGCCACACTGCTGACGTTTATGATCGAGCCACCTCCGTCACGCGCCATCCGGCTGCCCACCAGGGCGGTGAGCCGGAACGGGCCCTTGAGGTTGACAGCCATCACCTTGTCGAACAGCGCCTCGCTGACCTGCTCCAGGCTCGGGTACAGCGGAGCTATCCCCGCGTTGTTGACCAGCACATCGAGGTGACCGAACTCGCCGTAGGCGGCGTCCACCATCCCGGTGAGCCCATCCCAGTCCCCCACGTGGGCGGCGTAGGGAAATGCTCGCCGACCGGTCGTGCGACGTACTTCATCGGCAAGCGCCTCGCAACCGGCCAGCTTCCGACTGGTGATCATCACGTCGGCACCGGCCTGCGCGAAGGCCAGCACCATCTCCCGGCCCAACCCCCGGCTGCCCCCCGTCACCAGCGCCACGCTGCCCTCGAGCGTCCGTTCCGCGGCCGTTCCCGCGGCCGTTCCCGCGGCCGTTCCCGTTCTCGTGCCCGTACGCGCTGCCGCCGCGTGCTGGCTGCTCGCGTCCGCGGAGCACTGCGGCTCCTCCCCAGCCAGCCCCGTCATCGGGGAACCTCCCGCCACGGCCGGTGGCGGTCGATCCGTTCCTCGCTCGGCAGCCCGAGGAGTCGCTCGGCGATGATGTTGCGTTGGATCTCGTCCGAACCACCGGCGATCCGATATCCGGGAGCGCCCAGAATGTGCGCGCTCCACGCGAACGTGCCCCACTCACCGGTGTCCGCCACCAGACGCGCCCCCAGCACCGCCTCCGCCGCCAGCGAGGCAAGCGCCAGACTCCGCACCCAGTGCAGTTTGCGGAACGATCCCTCCGGTCCCGCAGGATGCCCGGAACGCCGCTCGGCGGCCTCCCGCAGCGACGCCACCTCGGCGAGACGTTCACTGATGTAGACGTCGGCCAGTTTCTGGCGCACCAATGGATCATCGAACCGGCCGAGCGCGCAGGCGAGCGGAGCCAGCTGCCGCCACCCGCCCCCGACACGGCCAGGCCCGCCACTCACCTCCCGCTCGAAGCCGAGCGTCGTGAGGGTCACCTTCCAACCCGCCCCCACCGCCCCCAGGCGCAGCGAGTCCGGGATCCGGACGTCGTCGAGGAAGACCTCGTTGAAGGATGTGCCACCCGACATCTGGCGCAACGGCCGTACGGTCACGCCGGGCGTGTCGAGAGGAAGCAGGAAGGCGGTGATGCCCGCGTGTTTGGGAACGTCCGGGTCGGTCCTGGCCAACACCATGCCCCAGGCGGCGAACTGCGCCCCCGAGCTCCACACCTTCTGCCCGTTGAGCACCCATCCGTCGCCGTCGTGGACGGCACGGGTCGCCAGCGCAGCCAGGTCGGATCCGGCCCCCGGCTCCGAGAAGAGCTGGCAGCACAGACTTTCGGCACGCAGAAAGCCCCGCATGAAACGATCACGCTGTTCGGGCGTGCCGACGAGTCGGATGGTCGGCGCGATCAGATGCACTGTCACCGACACCAGTTCATGGGCAGGCGGAACGGCCAAGCGCGTCTCCTCGGCGGCGAACGCCTCGACGAACTCCGGCCCCAGCCCCGCGCCACCGTGCTCCGGTGGCCAGCCCAACGCGCCGAACCCCGCGTCGACCTTCTGCCGCTGCCAGTCCGCCACCCGCTCGATCAAGGCCTTCTCGTCGTCAAAGGAGAGGTCGTGAAAGACTGACACGTCGTAGGAAACATCCTCACTTTCCGTGCCCGCTCCAGACTCTTCCCGCGAGAACGCGTGTTCGGCTAGCCACCTGCGTGCGCCCCGCCGGAATGCCTCCAGATCCTGCGTACCGTCCGGATCGCCGGCTGGCTGCCTCACACCCATGGTTTCCCTCGACATCCCTTGAAACCCGTGTAGGCGTCAACTTAAACATCATGATAAATTGACGTCAAGGGACTGCTTCGCCAAGATCACCGGAGCCAGAACGCCCTCGGCCGGGACGCCGGTGGACAGCTGCCGGGGAATAAGAGCGCCCGGCAATAGGGGCGTGGATCAAGGAGCGGGGCCGGGGTGCGTGCATCGCGAGGCGGCGGAGGGAGGCACCGGAGGTGTTGGGTGTCGACCGACGACAACGCGGCGAGGTGCGTGCCCCGGCCCCGCGACGCCGCGTCCCCTGTTGCCGGTCGCTCTAAGGACGATAAAGGGGTTTCGGACGTGACAACCCAGTCGAGGGCACTCCAGGATCCGCCCGACATCGCGCCGGTCCGGCCCGGCGAACAGATGCCCTGGGACCTCCTGGCCGCCCACCTGCGGCCGCGTCTGGCCGAGCAGGGGCTGGACGTGACCGGCGAGCTGACCGTTGCGCAGTTCCCCAACGGTTCAGCCAACCTCACCTACCTACTGTCGTTCGGACCCACCCAGGTCGTTCTGCGCCGCCCGCCGTTCGGCATCATCGCACCGGGCGCCCACGACATGCGCCGCGAGTACCGCGTGCTGTCGAAGCTGTGGCAACAGTTCGACCGCGCCCCGCGCGCCTATCTCCACTGCGATGATCACGATGTCATCGGCAGCGACTTCGTGGTCTGCGAGTATCGGACCGGCGTGGTGATCTGGTCCGAGCTGCCGCCGTCCATGCGCGGGCTGCCCGACGCGGCCCGGCATGTCGGGTTCGCCGTGGTGGACGCCCTCGCCGATCTGCACCTCGTCGACCCGGCGGCCTGTGGGCTGGCTGACCTCGGCCGCCCCGAGGGGTACCTCGCCCGGCAGGCGGCCGGATGGCGCCGGCGGTGGGAGCTGGTGGCTCTCCCCGAGACCGGCACCGCCACGGCGGACGCCGCCAGGACGGCCGACGCCGTGAAAACGGACGCCGTCATGACCGAGGTCGGCGAACGGCTCGAA
The DNA here is from genome assembly GCF_963555885.1 of Protofrankia sp. Cr2. Lineage (NCBI taxonomy): Bacteria > Bacillati > Actinomycetota > Actinomycetes > Frankiales > Frankiaceae > Protofrankia > Protofrankia sp. Cr2. The sequence goes on along the minus strand of NZ_CAUVXG010000040.1, from coordinate 33,908 downwards.
CGCCTCCGGCCGACCTCAGCGAAGGCGACGCTTCTGCACAACGACTTCAAGATTGACAATTGCCAGTTCAGACCCGGGTTGCCCGACCGGGTGACGTCGGTGTTCGACTGGGACATGGCCACCCTCGGCGACCCGCTCGTCGACGTGGGGACGCTGCTCAACTACTGGCCGGACCCATCCGACACCCACGACGACCACGCGCTCGTCGTGGCCGGCCAACCCGAGCTCGGCCTGCCGAGCCGGGCCGAGGTCGCCGAACGGTACACCGCGCGGACCGGAACCGACCTGAGCGACCTCGCCTGGTACGAGGCGTTTGCCTGCTGGAAGACCGCCGTCGTCTGCCAGCAGCTCTATCGGCGGTACGTCCGCGGGGAAAGCACCGATGAACGCATGCTCAGCAGGGGCGAGCCGGTCGGCATGCTCGCCCGCCGCGCGCTGAGGATCCTCACCGGATGACAAGGTTCTGCGTGGCGTCTGGACGGGCGAGAACGGCCAGGTCACGCTCTTCTCCACATCAGCATTGCCGGGCGCTCCAAAGACCCTGGCAGTCAAAGATCGTTAGCTGTCCAACAGCCGCCCCGCGATCTGCGTCAGCACTCGCTGAGCGTCGGTAGAGTTGATCTTGGGGCCACTTGGCTGGCTGGGCTCGTGGTAGATCTCTACCGTGAGTTGCACGCTGTTTGCTCCTCGGTGCGTCCACAGAACGTAGGGGCGCTCGACGTCCCCGATCGGGGTGTTGGTGACGCCGTTGGCCGCATCCCCGATGCCGGGCACGGCGGTGACACGGTGCAGGTCATCGGGCCCGGGGCCACGGGGTGAGCCGTACTCCATGAACCGCCGAAGTTCGTCTGGGTCTGTACGGCGGCGTAGGATCATGGTGACTGCTGCGACCGTGACATGGTTGCCGTAGGTGTTGGTCGCCGAGTACCCCACCGAACAGCCGCGCGCCCACCCTTTGGGCGGTGTGCCGTTGTCGGCGTAGATCCAGTCGTCCGCGCTGGTGTCCCAGCCGGGCCCCAGTGACCCGACTGGCGACACGTCGATCGAGGCGCACTGCGGCAGCTCAGCCCATGACGAGCCGTCGCTCGGCGCGGGTGTATTTCCGCCGGCAGACAGCCTGCTCCCGGCCGCTGCGCTTGGGTTGCCAGACTTGGCCGTCACGCGGGTTTCGGGCGAGGCCGGCGTTTGCGATGTCTCTCCGCACGCGACAGCCGTAAGCACACACAGCGCCGCCATGACGCTCAAGCTCCTGGACCTGGACCTGGACCTGGACCTGGACCTGGACATATTTCTTCCTTTTTCTTCCTTCTTCACGGTGCGAAACAGGATACGGAGTGGTCCTGGGCATGGAGGCCACCGGTGCAGGTCGGCCGGTGAGGTTGGGTACACGAAGGGCGCGACGCTCCGGGTGTGGTGGTCGGAGCACCGACCGGACCGACACCGCGCAGCCACCACAACCGGCCGGACTGTGCACGATGAACTGCACCGACGGCTCCATGACGATGGAGCGGATGAAGTCGTGTTTCAGTTTGATCGTATCGCGCGCCGGGATCATCTCCCCCGGCCAGATACCTTCCCCCCACACGACACGCTTGCCGGAGGGTCCACCCGACAGATGACCCTGGGGAATCAGGCCGCCGGCCACCCGGCCGCAGCCTTCCAACATCCGGGCGCTATCCACCAGAGCACCCTCCGGAGCACCGGGGATCTCCTCCGGGGAAACGTCACCTCGCCGCCAAAGCCGAAGGTCGCGGTTGCCCGCGCTCATGACACCAGCCTGGCAACGAGGCTGCAGGTGGCGGTCATCGTCCTGGGATCTCCCTGCGGTGGGCGGTTGGGGCACACGCTCTGATGCACTACGTAGCCGATCCTGGGCATCGGTTGGCCATCGGCTCGCCGAGGTGCGCCGTGCGCGGGGCCTGACCCGGCAACACGTGGCTGAACGGATGGGCGTCACCAAGGGCCGGGTCTCGCAGATCGAAGAGGGCAAGATTTCCGGGCAGGACGTAGTCGCCCGGTTTGCCGCCGCCTTGGGTGGCCGGCTGCACCAGGCGATCTACTTCGATGATGGAGATATCACCACGATCGCCTGAAACCTGCCGTGTCGCCGCAGCACGGATCGACGATACGTCCGTGCCGCCGCACATGCCCCATGGACACCGCGTTCTCGCGCGCCCCAACCCGCTCCGGGCAAGGCGGGCACTCCACACCCTCTGTCATAGTCTCCGACAGGATGAGACAGTACGTTCCTCGGACGTGCGACGAAATTCTGACAGCCGAATTCTGACAGCCGAATAACGCCAGGAGTGCGCCATGGTCCCCGCGCCGAGGTTCCGTCGAGTCGCCGCATTGCAACGGGAATTCGTCGACCGAGAACCGCTACTCGAGGCTTTCGCCGCCGAGCTCGGGCGTCTCGGTGGCGGGCCGCGTATCCTGAATCTCACCGGCGTCGGGGGCATCGGGAAATCCCGGCTCCTGCGCGAGCTGAAGGACCGCGTCGGCGAAGCCCACCGCACCGCGACTCTCGACCTCCAGATACCGGCGCTGCGCCAGCAGGAGGACGCTCTCGCTGTGCTCCGGGGCCAGCTCGGCGCGCTGGGCGTCCACTTCGATCGGTTCGACATCGCCTACGCCGTGCTGTGGCAACGCCTCCACCCGCACCTACGGCTGGACAAAGCCGACCTGCCGTTCCTGGACGGCAGTTCGATTCTCACCGACGTCGTCGACACGGTCGCCGGCCTGCCGTTCTTCGGCACGGCACGCGGACTGATCCGGATTCTGGAACGCGGCTCGTCCGACGTCCGCCGCCGGATGCAGGTACGACGGGACAACATTCTCCAGACACTCGACGACCTGCCCAACAGTGACCTCGCCGACGCCGTGACCTACGTTTTCGCCGCCGATCTGCGCGACGGCAGCACCGAAAAGCCGTACGTGGTGTTCGTCGACAGCTACGAGGCGCTGGTCCCGACACCGGTCCGGTCCGGGCGGGCGCACCTGGCCGACGGCTGGCTGCGTGACCTGTGCGCCCAGCTGGACACCGGGCTGGTCGTCGTCGCCAGCCGCGAACCGCTGCGCTGGGAGACCAACGACCCCGAGTGGTCCGACGTCGTCCGCGTCGATGACATCGGCGGCCTGCCGATGGCCGCCCGCCTCGACCTGCTCGAAGCCGGTGGCATCACCGACCCGGCCCATCGGCACACCGTCGCCGAGGCGAGCGCCGGCCTGCCGTTCTACCTCCACCTTGCCGTCGACACCTACCACCAGCAGTCCGACGCCGCATCCGGCCGCGCGGCCGTGTCCCAGTCCCAGATCCTCGCCCGGTTCCTCGAGCACGTCACCGCCGACGAGATCCGAACCCTCGAGGTCCTCAGCCCGGCTCGTCTGTTCGACTACGAGGTTTTCCGGCTGTTGGCCGCGCGGTTCCACCTACCCGGCGACCGGCTCGCCTGGGAGTCCCTGACCTCGTACTCCTTCGTCTACCCCGCCGGTGACGCGCTGCGCTTCCACCAGCTCATGGGCGCGGCGCTGTCGACCCGTCTCCCCCCCCCGTCGTTCACGACGTCCACATCGCCCTGCGCGCGCTGTGGGACGAACGAGCCGACTCCCTCGCCGCCGGAAACGATGGACCTGCCAGCGCCCGGGCGCTGCGCGAAGCGGTCTTCCACGGCCTGGCCGCCGGCACCATCGGCGGCGCCACGCTGCTCGACTACGCCGACCGGGCCGTACGCCGCGGCGGCCACAGCGCCGCCGCCGGGCTCACCGACGACTTACGCAACCGGCTGGCGCTCCGGCCCTCTGCTGACCTCGGCGATCTCGGCGATCTCGATGACCTCGGCGATCTCGATGACCTCGGCGATCTGCCCGAGACGCTGGTATGTCTCGAAGCCGAAACCGCCGTCCGGTTCGGCGATGCCCCGACCGCGGTCCGCCTCGCCGTCGAGCCCGCCGCTGCGGCCGACCTCACCTCAACGGTCGGCGCCCGGCTGGCGGTCGCCGCCGGCCACGGCCAGCGCATCGCCGGCAACACCCGCGAAGCCCTCGCCCTGTTCACCCGCGTGTGGGAACAGACCACCGGAACACCCCGGTTGCAAGCGGGGCTGTGGGCCTGCGACCTGCACATGGCGCAGGGCCGATTCCGCGACGCCGAAGCCCTCGCCGCCGATCTCGACGCGCTCGCCCCCGCCGACGACGCCGAGTTCCGGGGCGATGTCGCCCGACTCCGTCACCTCGCCGGCCGGTTCGCCTTCGACTTCGACACCGCCCGTCACCACCTTGACGAGGCGGCCACCTGCTACGAGGCATCCGGCAACGCCCTCGGTCTCGCCGACATCGAGACGAACCGTGCCGAACTGCTCTGCCTTGTCGAGCCGTACCAGGCGGTGGACGCGGCGGGCCGCGCCATCGAGGTGCACCGCGACATCGGTACCCGCCACGAACTCGGCAAGGCCTACACCGCGCTGGCCGTCGCCCGGCTGCGCCTCGGCGACCTCGATGCCGCCGACACCGCGCTGCGCACCGCCTGCGACGTACTCGACCAGGCCGGTTACCGCTCAGGCCGTGCACGCGCCGAGCTCTACACCGGCCTGCTCCACGCCCGGCGGGGACGGATGGACGAAGCGGTCACCTCGCTGCGGCGGACCGTCGAGGAGCTCGAAGCCGCCGACGTGTACCCCACCTTCGTCCTGTTCGCAGCCCACGCCCTGGAATTCCTCGGTGTCACCGACGGTGCCGTCACCGCCGCCGCCCATCGTGCCCGAACGGCGCTGCAGCCCCTCGACACCCTCGGCGCGATCGAAGAGCCCATCCGCGCCTGCACCGCCGAACTCCTCACCGGCCAGGTCTGGAAACCCGACGAGCTGTACCGGGCTGCACTCGAATGTACCGACGGCGCCTCCGGCTTCTACAACAACAACGTCCGGCTCGACACCCCGACCGGACCCGTGATCGTCCGTATTCCCATTCCGGGAAGCGACGTCATGGACCTCGCCATCTGGCCGGAACCCGAGGTACTACGCGCCATCCGAGGCAGGGTCGCCCACGCCCCCCGGCTCCTGCACACCCAGGACGACCCCCGTTTCCAGATCCACGAGTTCATCGCCGGGCAGCTTCTCGACGATCTCGCCCCACGCGGCGTCCGCGTCCCGGCCCATGTCCTCGACGACGTCGCCAACCTGTTCGCGCAACTCGGCGCCGTTCCCCGCGACCACGTGCCGGCCACCCCGCCAGGCTGGCCCGACGACGGCGACACCGGCTCCTTCGCCACCCGGCTGTCCGCGGTCACCGCCGACGTCCACGCCCGCTTCCTACCCGAGTTCGGCAGCCTCTTCGCCGCCCTCGGCATACCCGCCGAACCCCTCACGACGATCGAGCATGCCTGGGCACGACTGCGGCCCCGACCGTTCCGGCTCCTGCACACCGACATCCACCGCAAAAACATGATCCTCTCGGACGGGCGGACCTACTTCCTCGACTGGGAGTTGGCGCTGTGGGGCGACCCCGTCTACGACCTCGCCGTCCATCTTCACAAGACTGCCTACCAACCCGACGAACACGACACGCTCCTCGGCCGCTGGACGGACGCCGTGCCCGGCCCGCCCTGCGACGGCTGGGAAACAGATCTTCCCGTCTACCTCGCCCACGAACGGGTCAAGTCCGCGATCGTCGACACCGTCCGATACACCAAACTCCTCACCGGCCCGCCGCTACCCGCCGACCAGCAACAGACCCTCATCGACAAACTCGCCGGCAAGCTCGCCGCCGCCCACCAGATATGGCAGACCCGCCGACCCCGGACCGACCGCGAGACCGTCACGGCGCACGTTGCTCGATGGGCCGCCAACCGCTGACCCGACCATATGTAAGACGAATGTGAGAGGCCGCATGAGCGTGCACCTCTGTCGATCCTCCCGCGACCGCCGCGATCAGCCGCTCCGCAGCGTCCGGTTGAGCTGGTGCAGCAGATCTTCGAGCGACAGGTTCGTGCTCCGCCGGAACCTGTCAAGCTTTTTGAGACATCATGATGTCTCAGTTGTGGGTTGACCCTCCTCGGTTTCGATAACCCCACGCCCCGCGCCCCGCGCCCCGCACGGATTTGGATCAAAGCCTGGGCGCAGCGAGCCAGGAACTGCACAAGATGTACAGTTCTATCATGGCCGAGAGCATGCCAGAACACAGCCGGATACCCAGCCTGCCGTTCACCGAAGCGCGGGCACGCTTCACCGAGGTCGTGGGCCGGGCCGAGTACGCCAAGACACCGACCGTCATCACCAAACGGGGCCGGGAGGTCGCCGTGGTGATGCCGATCGAGGCCCTGGCCTACCTACTGGCCCGCACGCCCGAGGACACCGGCCGCCGCAGCGTCGCCGAGTCCGTGGCCCGCCTTGCCGCACTCGGAGAGGGCACCGGCCTGACACACGAACAGGTCATCGCCGCGGTACGCGCCGTCCGGGAGGACGCCGAGTGATCGTGGTTGACACCAGCGCACTCATCGAGCTGCTGGCCGACGGGCGGGGATTGCGCGCCGTGGTCGCCGCCCGGCTGGCAGCCGAGGAGGCCGCCGGGGAAAGATTGTTCGCCCCGGCGCGGTGGACGCCGAGGCCGCAAAAGTATGGAAGGCGCCCTCCTGGCCGAACTGCTATCAGAGTGCGCCAACTGCTACAACCACTGCTTCATCGATCATGCCAGCCTGATCGGAATGCCAGAGTGTTTTACCTGGTCGGAGTATATATTGATCTTGTCGAGCTGAGGGGATTCAAACCCCTGACCCTCACACTGCCAGCTTCTCCGGCGGGTGAAGGCCAGGGGCTCGATCACGCTTGTGACCTGCGCGGACGACGGTCCGGGAGACTCTTCCCGCGCAGGGAACGGGACTTCTTGCCCTGCCGGACAGCAGTCAGCAGCACGTAGGCGCCGACACCCACCCATCAGCCATAATTCGGCTCGCGGTCAAATATGCGTGTGTTCGCCTTCATCGACGAGTCCTACGCCGCCGGCCGTAGCTATGATGGGATCTACGTCCTGGCCGCGGTGCTGGCCGACAACGCGGACGAGAGCCTGCGGTCGGCGATGCGGGCTATGCACGGCTCGAACAAACCAGGTAAGGCACACTTCCACGGCCTCAACGGTAAAGAAGCGCTCGTTCGCGTCAGAGCAGTCGCCGATCTACAGATCGCAACTGCCGTCGCAGTGGGAAATCCCTGCCGCCATCCCGAGCGGGTACGGGCGGCCTGCCTCTACCGCCTGGCAGTCGAACTCGGCCCACGCATCGATGGTCTCGTCATCGAATCACGGGGACGTCAACCGAACACCGCGGACTGGCGGATCGTGCACGGCCTTCCCGCACGCCGTCACAGCCACATACTGTCGATCCGCTTTCCCACCGGAGCCTCAGAGCCGATCCTGTGGGCCGCCGACACCGTGGCCGGCGCCGTGTTCCGCGCGCTGCACCGCAACACCGCCGAACTGCTCGACGCACTCGGCCCCGTAGAGGTGTTCGACGTTGACGGGAGCTGACCGACAGACCCCAGACACGCAGGCGCCCGGGGTCCCGTGCATACGGCGGGCTCACCCGGGCGTCACTTCGCAGCACCCACACAGGAGGCTACGCCCAACCACCTTACCGTGCGGTCCCTACCTGAGCGAGACCCATGCAAGGTTCGCCGCCCGCTTGTTTTAGATCTTCCACGGGCGTCCGCAGCCTTGGCTGTCAGGCCCGGCAAACCGCCGGGCGTCGCCTCGTCAGATACCGATCTTCGATGCCAAACCGACCCGCACCGCAGGCGCGCTCGACGCGCAGAGGAGGGGAAGCGGCGCGGCAGGGTTCTTCTGACTCCGCCGGCGCGCGCACCCTACGCACAGAGACTGACCCGCGGATTAAAAGTCTCATTTGTGATGTTCGTGGAGGTTCGCCGACGTTCGTCAGCCCGGGTCAACGCGCCTCCGTCGTTCGTGGGCGTCCGCTGACGTCCACCCACGTTGCGGTCAGCGATTGCTATCGGATCCGACGCTGGACGTCGTCCATGTAGTCGGTTGGATGTGGTGTAAACGGATCGCCAATGCTCGACCAGAACGGCGAGCATAGCCCCGAAGCGCCGGTCGTTGGAGTCGTCAGCGGCAAGGTCTTCCGCCAGGTCATCGTCACGCGGCCCTGACTCACCCAGAATCCAGCCTTGAGCAAGGGCCAGGCCCAGCGGATCGTCCAGCACAACCCACAGACGGCGCCCCGGCTCTCTGCCGAACAGGTCACGAATCCAACGGGTGACCGTGGCTGCGCCCCCAGACCCTTCGTCAAGGATCATTCATCGACCAGCTCGACGCCACCGCAGGCGACCTCAAAACTGGCCGACCCCGCATGCCAACTGTCGTCAGTTCGCATCGGACGGAATTCGTATTACTTTCTCAAAACAGAGGGCGGGTTCACATGGTCGTAGCGACGCTCCGATAGGATGATCTCGGCAACGTCGACTCCGCTAGCGGTCAATAGGATCGCCGCGCAGTCGATCCCGGCCAAACGCCTGGGCAATCGCGGTGTGCACGACATCCAGCGCTGCCCGCTGTCCAGCCAGGTGCGCTGCCACCTCACTGTCGGTCACTCCACAGTCAGCCGTCAGGACCGGCGTCGGTTCCACGCGGAGCGCTGCGGATAAGCCGCGGCGCATGTCGGCCGTCCACAACACCGGATCACCCTGCGGATCACGGTCGTAGGCGGCATCCTGCTCCAGAACCGCCAGGGCGTACGCCCGATGCTCCGCCGCGGTCATGGCATCCCCCATGCCCCTCATCCTTTCCGGCCCTTCCGGGCGTCCCGCTGGGGTCTCCTCGATCACGAACCCCACCGGCGCCACCACATAGTCGGCGAAGTTCCGGGCCACCGCGAAGCCGTCGGCCGCCACGGGGCTCTCGAACATCGAGAAGACCTGGGCTGGCCCCTGGCGGCTGCCCTCGTAGGCCACCACAGCGAACAGTTGATCGGCACCATCCACGACCCGCCTCCTTGCGTACCGGCGCTACCCCTTGCAGGCCGATGCCGGCCGGGGAGTTCTCCTCAACCCGGCCGGCACCGACACGTCAACTTCACACCATTTCCGCCGGGTGTCCCAGAACAGTGATCCAGACATTGCGAGGGTGAGCGTCCGTGCCCTTGCCATAGCCACGGGCGACGTACCAGGACCGATACCCCGACATTCGCCCGGACATTCGCCCGGACATCTTCCGTGGATATCAAACCCACGTAACGCACCGGTAGTGCCACGGTTAGTATCCGGGAATGGTTACCGGCTGAAGTGACGGGAGATCGGCCATGCCACCACGGGTCCATCCAGGATGGGAACCAGCGAAACTCCGCCAGGCCCGGGAGGCGGCCGGCCTCACCCAGGAAGACGCCGCCGCCATCGATGAGACCTACGGGCTGATCGAGCAGTGCCGGCAACCCCGAGGCCGGACTGGAACTCGGCTGGGAGGTAGTCGACCAAGCCGCCCGGCTGTCATCCCAGCTGGCCCGACATGACCTCCACGTGCTGCAGCAGGAGCTTGCGGCCACCGGCCACCCGGGCACCGGCGAGCTGGCCGACTACGCCCGGGCGACCCTGCCGCCGGCGGCCACGACCATCCCCTGATCGTGGCTCTACACAAGCAATTTTGATCAAAGGTGATGGCCGCGGGTGTCCGCTGCCTGCGGGGCGCGCAGCAGCTCCAAGGTGAGATGAACGAGGGCGTTGACGAGTTCCGCCTCGTCCCTCGTTTCGCGCCGCGCCGTCGCCCACACGTCCGCCGTCGGCCGGTACAGCGGATTGCTGTTCCTCGTCGACGGCAGATATACCTGCTAGCGGAGCGGCGGCAGGCGCTGATCACGGCCGCGGTGACGGGGCAGTTCGACGTGTCGACCGCGAGCGGGCGCGGGGGTGGTGTAGGCAGATCTCATCGGGATGCGCCGTACCAGCGCTACAGGGTCGTGCCAGCGCTACAGGAAGGAGGTGACGCATGCGGCAGCGAGAGGTATCTCCGGCGGTCCGGCCGGTGCCGTTCGTCCGGCGGGCCCGGATCAGGAACTACCGGTCGATCGCGGACTGCGAGGTGACGTTCGAGCCGTTGACCGTGCTGCTCGGGCTCAACGCCGCGGGGAAGAGCAACATCCTCGACGCGTTGCGCTTCGTCGCCGATGCCCTGACATGGGGGCCGGCCCGTGCCCTGGCCGAACGTGGCGGCATCCCGGCGGTGCTACGCCGGACCGCCGACGGTTGGGCCGACTCCTTCAGCATCGAGCTCGATCTCGAGGTGATGGTGCGCGCCCGCGCGGTTGCCGCTGATCTGGACAGCGTCAGGGCGGTGCCGGCCACCTACGTCCTCGAGCTCCGCGGAGGCAGGGACAACAGGTCGGCCGGGCAGGCAGGGCCGGTCATCGTGGCGCATGAGCGGTGCGAGATTGCCGGCGCCGTGTTCGTCAGGCCGGCCCGGTTCGAGGTGCGGGACGGGCAGGTGGTCGAAGGTCCCGGCTATCTCCAAGGGCCGGCGACGGACGCGGGCAGCCTGTTGTTGCCGGCGGCGGCCCGCTGGCCGCCGTTCACCGCGGTACACGCGGCGCTGCGGGCCATGTCCTTCTATGTCGTGAGCGCAGCGGTGATGCGCCGGGTCGAGGTACACACCGGGCAGCCGGTGCTGGGCCGGCAAGGCGAGCGCCTCGGGGAGGTGCTCGGCCATCTCGCCACGCACTTTCCCCCGGTAAAGAGCCGCGTTGACGACTATCTCGCCGCGATCGTCCCCCATGCGCTGGGCGTCGATGACCACCCGCTGGACCGACATCACATCGTCCAGCTGTGCATTGAGGATCATGGAGCGCCTGGCGGAGTCCGCCGATTCGATGCGGAGTCGATGTCCGACGGCACCCTCAACGTCGCCGGCATTCTCGCGGCGCTCTTCCAGCCGGACACGCTGACCGGGGACATCCCCATGGTCGCTGTGGAGGATCCCGAGGTCGGCCTGCACCCGACGGCAACCGGCGTCCTGTTCGACGCACTGACTGAGGCTTCTGAGCACGTCCAGGTGATCGCGGCGACGCAGAGCGCCGACCTCCTCGACCGAAAGGACTTTCCGGTCGAGTGCGCCCGGGTCGTGCAGATGCGCGACGGCATCACCCACGCCGGACCTGTGGACGCCGGCAGCCGCGAGATCATCAGCCAGGGGCTGGCGACCCTCGGCGAGCTGCTGCGGTCGAATCAGCTCACCCCCCGACCCGACCCGACCGACGGCGAGTAGCCCTCATGGCCCCACCCGCCGGACCCGTCATCGCCTCGATCGTCGAGTGGCGGGGACTGGGTGGGGATTGAGCTGAATCCGGAGTACGCGGTGATGGCTGGGGCGCGGGTTGTTAAGGAGCGGCGGAAGATTGCAGCGGGGCGGGCTGGAGCCGCACGAGCGGTGGCTGGAGTACCAGTCCCAGCGGCATCGGCTGTGCCGGGGGTCGTGGTGGGGCCTACGGCTGATACCGACAAGCGAGCCAGGGCAATTGCCCGGACGATGGCTATTCGTACTGAAGTCGTGCGCCCGTATGATCCGCGAGCTGCTTGATGGCTTGGTCATGGCGGTCGAGCTGTGAGCCGACGGCACCGAGTTCGGTCTTGACGTCTTGGACTTGGGAGATGGCGAGTGCGGGCGACAGAAAAGGTGACGAGAAGCGCTGAGGCGAGGAGCAATCCGCCTCCCCTCTCGCTTCCAGCCAGAACACGTACAGCCTGCCCGATAGGTCAGTGCGGAGGCTCGCTCCTGGCCCGTGCAGTCTCGCAGGGGCCAAGCATCCACTGCTGTGTCATCACATGGCCGGTTAGCCGCTCGATGAAGGCGAAGGTGGCTACGGTACCAGCCGTTGAGCCGAAGGGCAGTCCGGCTTCCTCCGGCAGGGCACCTACAGGATCATACAGGCTCCAGGCGTTAAATGAGCGCACGATTTCGCCATCTACCGCTACTTGGATAAACGGGTTTATTTGGGGCAAAGCAACCATTAAGACGCTACGGCCGCGAGACAGCTCCGCTAGCAGCTGGAACCCACGGAAGTAGGTGCCATGCTCGCCGATGACCAGCCACTCATGCCGCTTTTGGGGCATGAGTGAAATGAAGGTCTCGCCGCCGTCGCCCCACGGCACATCGGTGATGGGGACCAGCTTGAGATCTTCTTCCCAGCAGTGAAAAAGGGAAAGAACCTCGGAACGGACCCCGCCCTTAACGAAAGTATACACACCAGCGTCGTAGCTGGCGACAGATTCAGCCCAGGCGTATTTTTCCAAGTCGGTCACGGCATCCTCGTATCCACGAATCGAAGCAAGATCCGGATATACCTATTGTACCTATACGCAACCCGGGGCTCCTGCCCGCCATCTTTGAAGCGTCGGGGCTGGCCCGCCAACCCTTGTGGAACGATCGAGGGAGACGATCAGGCGAGCCAGTCCGACGCTTCTCAAGCCAAAGCTTCGACTATCTGAAAAGCCTTTTATCTGGTGCAGCGATCAACAACCGGTGGCAGGGCGACGTCCCCGACGACTTGGGCATAGAAGTTGTCGCCATCGGTGATGTGCTGGAGCCGGTAGGCTGATGCCAAGACCGATCCGGCCTGCCCGTTCTGATCACCAGGAATCGAGCAGCGTCCCCAACCGACGCCGTACTGTTTTCCGGAAGCACCGTTAGTAGTGGATTTAAATGGGTACTCGTCGCACTGGTCGCCAGCGTAGAGCGGAGTGAAGTTCCCGCAGGCCGTGTTGGTGTTGGCGGTCTGGACGCTCGCATTGGAGGTGTAGACCAGCGGAACGCCGTAGCCATAGGGCCCCAGGTAGCCGGGATAGCCCTGAAGATGAACCTGCCAGTACAGGTATCCGGTCGCGGCGAGATAGTGCACGGGGTTCGTCATGTCGAAGGTAGCGATGCCCGCCACATTCGGAAGCACGCAGGCGGCGCCGATGTTTCCACGGAAGTTGTCACAGCGGACGGCCTGGGCTGATGAAAGAGTGTGGGAAAACGGGGCCGGGGTGGCGCCGGGGAAGTAGCCAGTATATGACACGGTTGCAGGTATTTTCGCTCCGACGGAACCGGTGGCTACAGAGCATGACAGACTGAAGTCGGCAGCGTCTTGGGAACCCGGATTGGGAAGGAGGATTATTGGCACGTGTCCGGCCGGATTAGTCGTGCAGCCCGAACGGCTAACTAGCGGAGAGTCGAATGAAATGCCGGGCAACTTCGGCAGCGATGGGTACGCATTGGAGTACGGGTCGTATTGAACGATAATATTCCCCGTCCAGGTTGTTGAATTATTCGTAAACCTCTGATCAAAGAACTCGATGTAAGGAAACCAGTCAGTTGGCGTTCCATTGGTCCAAAGGAGAAGCGCATGGTGTTCCATGTGGCAGGCGTTAAAGCGATCCGTTGCTTTTTCTCGGATGCTTCCAGTACCGTTAAGAGCAATGTCTATACAGACCAGGCTCATGTTCGCCACGTCATAAGGCTGCACCTGAGGGGCAGCGGAGCCGGCAGGAGCCCGTGACGGTTCGATCAGCACATCACAGAGGGTCTTGCCGGAGGCTTTCTGCACACAGGCGTCCCCACGGCGTTTTGCCGCCTCCGCCGCTCCCGGAGGTTCGTAGGCGATACCCGGCGCCGCCTTGCCCTGGGCGACCAGCGCATCGGCGGCAGTGGTGCCGATAGCCGCAACAGGTGATAACAGCAGGTAGCGAGCTCTCCTCTCCGGAGGGGGCTGCGGCCGGCCTCTGCCTCCGGAGGCGGGCCGTCCAGGGCCGGGCGGCAAGCCGCGGGCTGAGAGTCATGGCTGCCGAACCAACCGCGGTCGCAGGACATGTCTCGCGGTGGCTTCGGGGATCGGTGTATAGCGCTACCCTTGATTCTCCTGACAGGCTGCCGTCCCATCAGCCAGATAAGCCAGCTTTGGCAGGGAGCGCGATGGTCAGCCGGCGTGAGCCGCTCAACGACCGACAGGTAGCAGTGCTGCGCTGGCTCGGTGACGGCTGCCCTCGTAGGCCACCACAGCGAACAGTTGATCGGCACCATCCACGACCCGCCTCCTTGCGTACCGGCGCTACCCCTTGCAGGCCGATGCCGGCCGGGGAG
>NZ_CAUVXG010000040.1:11009-19118 GCF_963555885.1 Protofrankia sp. Cr2 | reverse complement strand
CTCCCCGGCCGATTCCGGCAGCAACTCGACCAACCCGGCCCACACCTCCTTGGCACTGACCGGCACCAACCGGACCGCCATCTGGGAGTCGATGTCCTCGGCGCGCAGCGGCTCGGCCGGTGCCTCCCGCCGCCAGAACCCGGCCGGACCGGCATCAATGACGACCAACGACCGCAGCTGCAGATCGCCGGGGGCCGCTCGCTGTCCAGCCGGCCCACCATCCCAACTGACCGTCAACTGTTAGAGAACACGCTCAGATGCGTTGCGTAGCCGATTCTGGGCATATGCAGCAGATCAGTCAAAAGGGTTGAGCCAGGAGCCGACCTTGCGCGCACTGTGGACCACCGCCGTCGCACCCGCGTCCACCGCATTAGTGGTCGGCGCCGGACGTTCGTCCAACGAGGGGTCCCCGGCCAGCGCGAAGCGGTGGACGGGGTACGTGCCGGCGCCAGACGGCGCCTCGCGTCATCGCTGCCCGCACGCCGCTTCGCGCCGCACGGGTACCCCGGCCCCGTCGGCCCACGTAGAACACCGCTACCTGGACCTCCTCGCACCTCGCGACGCACCCACCCCAACCCCACTCCTTGATCCGCATTCCCCTCGGTGCGACGAGTGGAAGAAAGACGTCAGGAGGCGCCGGTTTTCGGGCGGAAAATGTATGCCAACCATCCACTCGTGCCGGGCCGGCCACCCACCAAGGCGTCGCTGCCACCGCGGCTACACATCCCCGCGGCCACCCGCCGGCCCCCACTCGGCCGACCTCGTCGAGGACGCCATCGATCGACTAGCCCTCGCAGGCCCGACCCTCGGCCGGCCGCTGGTCGACCGGATCAAGAATGCACGTCATCACAACATGAAGGAGCTACGGCCGGGCTCCGCAGGCACGAGCGAGATTCGGATCCTGTTCGCCTTCGACCCGGTCCGCCGGGCGGTGCTGCTGATCGCCGGAGACAAGTCCGGTAACTGGCAGCGCTGGTATAAGACCGCGATACCCACAGCGGATGAACGCTATGACCGGCATCTTGCCGAGATCGAGAGAAGGGACTACCGATGACAACGATGAGATGGGACGCCGTCAAACGCCAGGCCGAGCAGGCACGCCTCGCCGCCGGCCACCCGGTGCGGACCGACACCGACCGCGAGGCCGGGCAACGGCGCCTCGACGACGAGACCCACGCCTACCGACTGGCCGAGGTCCGGCGCGGCCGCAGTCTGACCCAGCGTGAGGTTGCTGAAACCATAGGTGTATCCGGTCCCCGCATCTCCGATGTGGAACGCGGAAAGCTGGACGTGGTGTCGGTGTCAGTCCTGCGCGCCTACGTCGAGGCACTTGGCGGACGGCTGAAGGTCACGGCCGAGTTCGACGACTCGAGCTACATCGTCGCCTGACATCGCCAGCCATCACCAGCCATCACCGAACAAAGCGGTAGCCCGCAACGAAGCTGCCCATTACTCAGCAAGCATGTGGAGCGCGGGTGCACCTGTCGACCTGTGGGACCAGGTGCTGACCGTTGCTACTGGCCCATTCACGCCGGAACACGATGGACGGACGAACGGATCGTCTTCGCCACCAGCACCGGTGGGCCGATCGAGCACCGCAACGACATCCGCGCCTTCAAAACGCTCTGCGCGACGACGGGGCTCCGGCCGGTCCTGACCAGGGACTATGCCGAATGACCGCCGCAGCGGGCGACCTCGCTATCGTATCGAACATGTGTTCATGTTTCTTGGGTGGATGGCGACCGACGGAGCCGGGGTACCCGTGCATCGCGAAGCGATGGACGCGAAGCGATGGACGCGAAGCGATGACGCGAGGTGCGTGCCCCAACCCCGCGACGCCGCGTCCCCTGTTGCCGGTCGCTCTTACTCCGTGCCCGCGCTGCGTCTCCGCCCTGCCGGTTTCGGTCACGCCTCTGGCCGTTCGGGCTTTCCGCCCATTCTTGGTCGTCTCGCGGGCCGCTGGTGGCAACCCTGCTCCGTTCGGCCGCCTGACTCTGCGAGAGGGGGTGCATCCAGGCCCAGGGGATCGGCCAGCAGGACGACAGGCTCATGGATGCTGGTCGAGAAGCTTCGCGGCCTCGGCTGGTTCCATTTCGACGCCGCCGACCGCGTCGAGTTCGGCGCGGGTCATCCCTGCGAGCATCGCTATCCGCGACGCGCGGCTGCCGTCGAGCTCGCTCAGCAACTCCCGCATCCCGGGCTGCATCTCCTCGCGACGCGCGTCCAGGTAGAACGCGACCGCCGCCTCGACGAGATCCTTCTTGCTCATGTGCAGGTAGTGCGCGCCACTGGTGATCAGTTTGTCCCCCTCTGGGGAGACCTTGACCGCAACCTGCCGGGGCGCCTGCTCGATCATCACCGCGTCCGTTCCCTTCCCGCCAGAGACCAGGTCGTCAGTACCTCCAGTACCTCCAGTACCCGCCGAAGGTTGCCTCCGCGCACGACGGCCCAGTACCAATGCCGCCCGACCGGGCCTGGGGGTGAGCGGCCGCGTCAAGACCCTCACCGCGGCCAACGCCGCCCTCGTCCTGCTCGTCGTGGTGACCGGCACCGCCGCCGGACAACTCGCCGGCCAGCTCCCGATCTGCCTACCCGTCATCGGCTGTGCCCGGGGCTGCGGGCAATCGTGTTCATGCCCGCGTTCTCCTGATGCGTGGCGGTGACCAGCTCGTCGACGTCGAGGCGAGCGAACCCGAGGTCGAGCGCTGCCGTGATCGTCTCGGTGCCCAGACGTTGGCCCCACCGGTCCCGGCCGATCGACACAGCGACTTCCATGCCTGGCCAGCCCTGTGCGACATCCTCGCTGCTCAGCCCACGCGCGATCGCCGCCCAGAACCGCTGGTGATGCTCTCGCCGCGCCACCGGCCGCCGCCCTGGCGACCGCAGCCCCGCCGCGCTACTGGCGGATGTAGGTCAGAGGACGAAGGCCGGGTCGTCGAAGCCGATGTCGCGCATCAGGCCTTGCGTGAAGACCACCACGATCTCGTCTCCGAGGACCAAGAAGTCATTCATTTCCGGCCAGTGTGGCGTGGCGGCGACGAACCAGACAGGTCCGGCGTCGAAGTCGAGGCGGAGCGCGACCGGGACCTCGACCGAGTACGGCGGTGCCACGATCTCGCCGGTTCCGTTGAGTCGTCCGGGTCCGACGTCGATCCGCTCCCACCAGATGGCGACGTCGTGCACCGGGGTGTGGAGCTTGTCAGCCCACCGGGGAGCCCCGTCATCCGGGCCGGCCCGTTTCGGGCCGAACTCGTCGGAGACGAGGTGGCGGTCGATGGGATCGGCGAAGACCTCGACGCCGTAACAGAAGAACGTGTTGGTCCAGATGATGGTGAACGGCCGGGCATCGGTGGTGAGCTCGACACCCATGACGGCGTGATGCCAGTCGCCGTAATCCCATGGTTCCTGCTCACCGTCGGAAGGATGAAGACCCCGGTAGCTCACCGCCTCGACGCTCACGCCGCGCAGTGCAGCGGCCTTCGCCTCGAAGGCGGAGCGGTTGGCTGTCGGTTTCGGTCTCATGGCCCTATGTTCCCGAGCGCGCCGGCCATCGTCGCGGCCAGATAGCCAAGCGCCAGGCCGGCCCGGCCCGTGTCCAGAAGCCGTTGCGTGTCCACCGCGTAGGTGGAGAAGGTCGTGAATCCGCCGAGGACCCCGGTGCCGAGAGACGGGCGGACCAGGGGGTCCGCGGTCCGGACTTCGGCGGTCCGGACCTCGGCGATCAGGACCATCAGCACGCCGATCGCGGCGCAGCCGGACACGTTCACCGCCCACGTCGTCCACGGAAACGCGCATTGAATGCATTCGATATGACTTTTGACGGCCGCCTGACTGTCGACTGAAAGTAATCCCAGAAAGATTCCTTACACCGTTATCTTGGCTCTGCCAAGATAGGCTCTGCCAAGATTCCGGTGGTGACAGGCAGTCGCCGTGCAGGTATTGTCAGCGTTGTGTGACGCCGATTTCCTGAAGGTCGTTTTTCCTCTTTCCTGAAAGTCGTTTTTCCTCAGCTCGCTACGGTGTTCATCGATCGGGTCGTCGATGAGGGGTCGGTGGTACGGGTCGTTGCCCGGACCCGGGCCGGGCCGCTGCCCTGTCCGCGCTGCGGCACCGTGACCACCCGGGTGCACGGCTATCAGCGCCGCCGCCTGGCAGATCTACCGGTCGGGGGCAGGCCGACAGTGATCGAGCAGCTGGGCGGCGGCCTTGGGGTCCATGAGGTTGGACCAGGCATGCTCGGCGGGTAGGAGGTGCCGCTCGGGGAGCGCGTATTCGGGGAACCAGCCGTCGGCGGCGCAGCCCGGGACGCGGGAGAGGATCACGGCCGTCAGGTCGGTGGGGACGGAGCCGGTGATCCGGACGGCGACGTAGGTTTCGTGGCCGTGGTCGGCGCGGACGAGCAGGCCGAGTCGGAAACCGGAAAGGTCGACCGCGTGCTCATGGCCGTCGCGTAGCGAGCCGCGGGCGAGGTCGCGGATCACGGTGTCGAGACGTTTTGCGAGTCTGGTCCCGGCTTCCAGGAGATAGCGGTCCTGGTCGTCGTCCCCTGGGAGCAGATGCTGGCTGTAGGTGTCGGTGGTCAGCGGTTTGTCGTGCTCGGCGTTGTAGCGCTGTCGGGCGGCGCGGGCCTGGGAGTGCAGCGCGGTGTAGAAGTCGTCGGCTGAGCCGTCCTCGCGGTGGCCGGCGGCGACGAGCCAGTCGCGGGCCTCGCTCTCGGCTTGGTCGGTGTGGGTCGCGCCGCGCCATCGGCCGATCTTGACTTTGAACAGGACCACGTCGTCGATGGCACGGATCCGCTCGTGCGGGGTGTCCGGGTCCGCGAACTGTTCGTTGGCTTTGGTCAGCAGTGGGTGGTCGACCTGGTCGAGGGGAGTGCTGGCCGGCGGGAGCGGCAGGTGCAGGTCTTCGCGCAGGCAGCGCAGTGTCGGACGGACCGGCATGTGGCTACTCGTCCCAGTCGCCGACGCCGCCGAGCTGCTCGATCCGCTCCGGCGACAGGCCGGTCAGCGCGGCCACACTCGCGGACAGGGAGCCGTCGAGGACCTTCATCGAGGCGGCCATGCCTCGACGGATCTCCTCGCGGCGCTGGTCAAGGTAGGCCCGGACGGCATCGGCCACGAAGTCCTTCTTCGACATGCCGAGAAAGTGCGCGGCCTGCGAGATCAGCTCGTCCGTCGCAGGGTCGACCTTGAGGGGGGCCTGGCGACGGGGTCCGACGGTGGTCATGACGCTCACCTCCCTTAGCCATGGTACCCAAGTACCTCAGGTTGCGTTCTGATCCCAAGGGGTTCGGGCAATCGGGCCACCGCAGGCAGGTGGTGGACGCCGCCTGGCGGCAGGCCGAGGAGCTCGCCGAGCGGGTGGATATCCCCGCCCGTGTCGTCGCGGGTTGGCTGACGCTGCTGGCAACGTTGAGGACCCGACGGTGGTGTGGCCGGCGGGTTCGGTGCTGATCGTGGATGAGGCGACGCAGGTCGCGACCCGCGACGCCGAACGGCTTCCGCGTTGCGCCGCCCATATCGGCATGGTCGTGATCGCGCTGGGTGACCCGGCGCAGCTTGGCGCGGTCGGCGCCGGCGGCTGGTTCGCTCACCTCGTCGCCCAGAGCGCCGACGTTCCGGCGCTGACGACGGTGCACTGGCAGGCTGGCGCGGATCTCGCGCCGGTCCGCGCCGCTCTCGGCGTGCTGCGCTGGAACGCCTCGCCGCGGACGGCCGCATTCACCTTGCCGACTGCGCCTGGTCGAGGACGCGCTACTGCAAGCGGCCGAACCGGCCCGGCACCAGACCGCACTGCTCGGCCCCAAGCCCACCTCCGGCCCAGACACGGATCGGCGGGCCCCATCCTCGGCCCAACTCCTGCGCACCCTCATCGACACGATCATCGTGGGGGTCGTCGGGGACAGCGAGACGGTGAACGTGACCATCGTCTGGGCTGGCGGCCACCAGACCACGGGGCAGGCCGCCCGCCCGGTCGCCCGCCTCGACCAGCTGTCCTACTATCCCCAGCTGGTCGCACGGGTCACCGAGCTGGCCGGGCGCGGCCTGTCCAGCCGGCAGATCGCCGACCAACTCAACACCGACGGGCTGCGCCCACCCAAACGCACCGACCGGTTCGGCCCCGGGCAGATCCTGACTCTGACCCGCCGGCTGGGGATCGGGATCCACCACCCCCGCGGCACCCGCACCGCGCTGACCGACCTGGGAGCGGACCGCTGGTCGGTGGCCGAACTCGCCGTGGTCCTGGAGATGCCGACCGCCACCATCTACAACTGGATCTACCGGGGATGGATCATCGCAGAACGTCACCCCGACGACAGGTCCTGGATCATCGTCGCGGACGACGCCGAGATCCACGGCACCACCCGCACCGAGGTGCTGCGGCTGTTGGCCTGGCTGCAGGAACATCGGATTGAGGTAGTGGTCATCGAAGCAACCTCCGACTACTGGCGCTCGGTCTACTACACCCTGCAGCCGTATCTGAACCTGATGCTGGTCAATCCCGCCCACCTCAAAGGCATTCGCGGTCGCAAGACCGACCCGAGCGACGCGGCGTTCCTCGCCCGGGCCGGCGCCTCCGGCCTGGTCATGGCCTCCTTCGTGCCGGCCCGTGAGATCCGGGAACTCCGGGATCTGACCCGTCGCCGGACCGAGATCGTCCGCGCGGTGGGACGAGAAGCCCAGCGGCTGGAGAAGGAACTGGAAGAGAAACTGCATGAAGCTCACCTCGGTGATCAGCGATGTCACCGGGGCCACCGGCCGCGCGATCCTCACCGCTTTGCTCGGCGGGGAACGGGACCCCAACCGCCTGGCCGACCTCGCGTGCGGTAAGGCACGCCAGAAGATTCCTGCCCTGATCGAGGCGCTGGACGGCGAGTTCACCGACCACCACGCCTTCATGGTTCGCCACTACCTGAGCGATGTCGGCCATCAAAGACAAGACCTCGTACCTGGCCGTGTTCTACCGCCGCATCGCCACACGCAGAGGCGGCAAACGGGCCTTGGTCGCAGTCATGCACAAGCTGGCCATCGCGATCTGGCACATCCTGCATGACAAGGTTCCCTACCGCGAACTCGGTGCTGGCCACCTCTCCACGCGCACTCCCGAACGAACCATGCGACGCATGATCAAGGAGGCCAACCGTCTCGGCCTCACCCTCCGGTTCGAGCCCATCGCAGCGGGCTGCCCATGACCGGTGCACGTTATTTTCGGGTCAGCATGCCGAAAGATCAGCCGCATAGCTCGGCGCAGGTTGTTGGCCAGGTCGTTCTCGGCGCCCCGGGACAAGCCACGGACTTGCGACCGTTCGACGACCAAAATCAGCAGGTCGGCGGCCTCACGCGGCTGTCCGCTCTCGGCCAGACGGCTGATGAGATGCCCCATGGTTCCGAGCAAGCCGGTATCTGTCGGCGCGGCGGCCGCAATGGCCAGGGTCACCTGACGGTCGATCTGGTTCAGTGGCCGGCTGCGGCAGGGCAGCTCCAGCCAGCTGTGGGCGACAAGCCGGGCACGGAACTCCGCCAGCACCGACGCGTCGAACCCCCGGTCGTCCAGCTCCATCCCCAACGCGTAGTTCCAGTCCATCCCGAACCGGACCCGCGCCACCGCCGCCCGGTCGGTCAGGTCCTCGGCCACCTGCAGCACCGTCACCAGCGCCAGCCGTCCCGGCGACCAACCCGGCCGGCCCCGCACCCCGAACGCGGCGGCGAACCTGGCATCGGCGAACAGCCCACCGGGCTCGTCACGGACCCGCATCGCCAGCGGGTATGCCGCTGCCCGCGCTGCCCGCACCGTCGCTTCCGGGATCTCCGGCCACGGCTGCGGTTGCATCGACACCACACGCTCCATACTGCGGCCGGGAACGAGGGGAAACCACCGCCATCAGACCATCCACCCGATGGAGATCAACAGGCGGGTGCCGCACCAGAGCGAAATAGGACAAGTCGAATTAAGAAGAGCACCTTCACCTCGGTCGACAGTTCGTCGAAGAACGCCTTGAGGTAGCGGCGGTACCCGGCGCTGTCGGGTAGCAGCGGCAGGTTCGGGGCCAGGCCGCAGAACTGGCGGTAGCCGGTGGACTGCTCGCCCTGGTGACGCACTCCTGAACCA